>NZ_CDRQYH010000011.1:0-77374 GCF_977039595.1 Enterobacter sp. | reverse complement strand
GTCTGCAGCTTACCAACCAACAGCGAATTATTATTTTTGGCGGCGGCCTGCCAGTTATTTTTAATGAGCAGGTAATTGGCGCCGTCGGCGTTAGCGGCGGTACGGTCGAGCAGGATCAATTATTAGCACAGTGCGCCCTGGATTGTTTTTCCGCATTATAACCTGAAGCGAGAAGGTATATTATGAGCTATCGTATGTTTGATTATCTGGTGCCAAACGTTAACTTTTTTGGCCCCAACGCCATTTCCGTAGTCGGCGAACGCTGCCAGCTGCTGGGGGGGAAAAAAGCCCTGCTGGTCACCGACAAAGGCCTGCGGGCAATTAAAGATGGCGCGGTGGACAAAACCCTGCATTATCTGCGGGAGGCCGGGATCGAGGTGGCGATCTTTGACGGCGTCGAGCCGAACCCGAAAGACACCAACGTGCGCGACGGCCTCGCCGTGTTTCGCCGCGAACAGTGCGACATCATCGTCACCGTGGGCGGCGGCAGCCCGCACGATTGCGGCAAAGGCATCGGCATCGCCGCCACCCATGAGGGCGATCTGTACCAGTATGCCGGAATCGAGACCCTGACCAACCCGCTGCCGCCTATCGTCGCGGTCAATACCACCGCCGGCACCGCCAGCGAGGTCACCCGCCACTGCGTCCTGACCAACACCGAAACCAAAGTGAAGTTTGTGATCGTCAGCTGGCGCAACCTGCCGTCGGTCTCTATCAACGATCCGCTGCTGATGATCGGTAAACCGGCCGCCCTGACCGCGGCGACCGGGATGGATGCCCTGACCCACGCCGTAGAGGCCTATATCTCCAAAGACGCTAACCCGGTGACGGACGCCGCCGCCATGCAGGCGATCCGCCTCATCGCCCGCAACCTGCGCCAGGCCGTGGCCCTCGGCAGCAATCTGCAGGCGCGGGAAAACATGGCCTATGCCTCTCTGCTGGCCGGGATGGCTTTCAATAACGCCAACCTCGGCTACGTGCACGCCATGGCGCACCAGCTGGGCGGCCTGTACGACATGCCGCACGGCGTGGCCAACGCTGTCCTGCTGCCGCATGTGGCCCGCTACAACCTGATCGCCAACCCGGAGAAATTCGCCGAGATTGCTGAACTGATGGGCGAAAATATCACCGGACTGTCCACTCTCGACGCGGCGGAAAAAGCCATCGCCGCTATCACGCGTCTGTCGATGGATATCGGTATTCCGCAGCATCTGCGCGATCTGGGAGTAAAAGAGGCCGACTTCCCCTACATGGCTGAGATGGCTCTGAAAGACGGCAATGCGTTCTCGAACCCGCGTAAAGGCAACGAGCAGGAGATTGCCGCGATTTTCCGCCAGGCATTCTGAGTGTTAACGAGGGGACCGTCATGTCGCTTTCACCGCCAGGCGTACGCCTGTTTTACGATCCGCGCGGGCACCATGCCGGCGCCATCAATGAGCTGTGCTGGGGGCTGGAGGAGCAGGGGGTCCCCTGCCAGACCATAACCTATGACGGAGGCGGTGACGCCGCTGCGCTGGGCGCCCTGGCGGCCAGAAGCTCGCCCCTGCGGGTGGGTATAGGGCTCAGCGCGTCCGGCGAGATAGCCCTCACTCATGCCCAGCTGCCGGCGGACGCGCCGCTGGCTACCGGACACGTCACCGATAGCGACGATCATCTGCGTACGCTCGGCGCCAACGCCGGGCAGCTGGTTAAAGTCCTGCCGTTAAGTGAGAGAAACTGAATGTATCGTATCTATACCCGCACCGGGGATAAAGGCACCACCGCCCTGTACGGCGGCAGCCGCATCGAGAAAGACCATATTCGCGTCGAGGCCTACGGCACCGTCGATGAACTGATATCCCAACTGGGCGTCTGCTACGCCACGACCCGCGACGCCGGGCTCCGGGAAAGCCTGCACCATATTCAGCAGACGCTGTTCGTGCTGGGGGCTGAACTGGCCAGCGATGCGCGGGGCCTGACCCGCCTGAGCCAGACGGTCGGCGAAGAGGAGATCACCGCCCTGGAGCGGCTTATCGACCGCAATATGGCCGAGAGCGGCCCGTTAAAACAGTTCGTGATCCCGGGGAGGAATCTCGCCTCTGCCCAGCTGCACGTGGCGCGCACCCAGTCCCGTCGGCTCGAACGCCTGCTGACGGCCATGGACCGCGCGCATCCGCTGCGCGACGCGCTCAAACGCTACAGCAATCGCCTGTCGGATGCCCTGTTCTCCATGGCGCGTATCGAGGAGACTAGGCCTGATGCTTGCGCTTGAACTGGCTGGCGTCAATATCGTACTGCTTCATTTTGCGCCACAGGGTGGTGCGGCCGATATTGAGCAGCTGCGACATCTCCTGCACCCGCCCGCTGGTCACCCGGGCGGCGTGAATAATAGCTTCCTTTTCGATGGCGCTAAAGGTCAGGCTGGCCGGCAGCAGCGATGACGCGCTATCCCCGCCCGGCCGCTCGGAAAAGAGATATTCCGGCAGATTACTCAGGCGAATGTGGCCGTTGTCGCTGCTGATGGCGATATTCTCAATGACGCTGTTGAGCTCAAAATCATTCCCCGGCCATGAGTAGGCCACCAGCTGCGCCAGCGCGTCATCGTCCACTTTCAGTCGCGAAGAGAAACGCTTCTCCAGGCTCTTCAACCGGTTATGCACCAGCGACGGAATACTGTTGCGTCGGGCGCGCAGCGGCGGGATGACGATCTCAAAGGAGTGCAGCGCATAGTACAGCTGGCGGCTAAAGCGGTTCTGTTCCACCAGATTGGCCAGATCGACGGTGGTGGTGGCAATCACCTTCACATCCACCGGGATCAGGCGCCGGGCGTCGAGGCGGGTGAGCACGCCCTGCTTAATCACCTGCAGCAGGGCCGACTGCAGCTCCGGCGCCAGATACTCGATCTTTTCCAGAAACAGGGTGCCGCCGTTGGCGAGCTCAAGGCGGCTCAGGCGACCATTTTCATCGTCGGTAGGGGCGCTGCCCATAAAGTCCTGGCCCAGCACGCTGTCGGCATATAGCTGGCAGTTGACGGCGATGTAGGGGCCGCCCGCCCGTTCGCTTTCATTGTGGATAGCCTGGCTCAGCAGCTCTTTCCCAACCCCCTCTTCGCCGCACAGCAGCACCGGGAAGCCACCGCGCGCCGCCTGGCGGCCAAAGTGGATCAGGCGTCGGGTTTCCGGATCGTCGGCAGACATCTGCTCAAAGGTGTGGCTCACTTTACCGAGCTGGCTGGTCATCAGCTGCCGCATCTGCTCCACCGGGTGCAGCAGCAGAATAAAACTGTTGCCTTGCGCCTCGACAATCGGTTTTAAGGTGATCACCGCATCGACAAACTGATGCTGACTTTCAAAGGTGACTTCGACGTGATTCAGGCCACGGGCGTGTTTGATGGCGCGGCGCAGCAGCGCCGGGAGGGTCACCAGATCGGCGATATTTTTCCCCTGGCTGGCCTGAGCATCAAGATGCAGCAGTCTCGCCGCCTGAACATTGAGAAACTGCAGCACGCCCTGTTCGTTCCACGCCATCACCCCATCGTCCATGCTCTCCAGCAGGCCGTACATCTGATTGAGGTGACGGTTGGATTCCGCCAGCAGGCTGTCGGTAAGCAGGGAGTTACCCACCTCGCGGGCGATGGCCAGCGTCAGGGAGAGGTCGGCGCTGGACTGGTGCTCGACCAGACAGCAAAGCGAGATAGAGCCGAACAGCCGCCCGTGGTTATCAAACACCGGCGTCGAGCAAAAACTCCATGGCTGTAGCGCCTGCTTAAAATGCCGATCGCCGGCGGTGTTGATCGGCTGGCCCTGCATCGCGGCCAGCGACAGCGCGCAGGTGCCGATAATGCTCTCCGCACAATAGCTGCCGTCGCGAAATCCCAGGGCAGCCAGCTGGGCCAGGGTTTGCGGCTCGCCGCAACGGCTCAGGATGCAGGCAGACTCATCAAGAATAAACAGCGCGCAGGGGCGGCCGTCCATAAACTCCCAGGCGTCTTCCAGAGCCGCCTGGCCGATGGTCAGCAGCGCGGTTTTACGCCGACAGATGGAGTCGAAGGTCAGGCCCTGGGCCTGGTGCGGCGTTTGCCAGGTTTCGCGCTGCATAAACTTGCTGCAGCGGTGCCATGACTGGGCGATGACGGAAGAGACCACCTTCCCGGTTTCCTGAGTCTGAACAGTCATATCCTTTTCCGCGTTGTACCATAGAGAACCCCTCCGGCAGCGACTGCCGGAGGGGAGAAAGAAAAACCGCTGACCTGGGCCAGCGGTTTAGCCACCGCGAATTAACGCGCCAGCCACTGCTGGCCTAACAGATCGGCGGTGAGGATAGCGGCATGGACGCTCTCCGGGGTCACCGCAAACGGCATATTATGGATGGTTTCCCCTTCCGCGCAGGTGGCTTTCGCCACCGCGGCGATTTTCTCGTCGATCCCCTCTTTGACGCCCATCTGCGCGAGCGTCACCGGCAGGCCGACGCGCTGGCAGAAGCCCAGCACCGTTTCAATCTCGTCCATCGGGCTGTTCTGTAGCACCAGCTGCGCCAGGGTACCGAAGGCCACTTTCTCACCGTGATACAGATGGTGGCACTCTTCAAGGATGGTGAAACCGTTGTGAATCGCGTGCGCGCCGGCCAGGCCGCTGCTCTCAAAACCGATACCGCTCAGATAGGTGTTGGCTTCGACAATACGCTCCAGCGCATCGGTCACCACTCCAGCCTGAGCCGCCAGGCGTGCTTTTTCGCCTTCAGCCAGCAGCGTATCATAGCACAGGCGCGCCAGGCTCAAGGCCGCCGCCGTGGACTGCCCGCCCGCCATGCTGGTGGCTCGCGCATCGAAGCAGGCCTTGGCTTCAAACCAGGTGGAGAGCGCATCGCCCATCCCGGCCACCAGCAAGCGTACCGGCGCTTTGGCGATAATCGCCGTGTCCATCACCACCATATCCGGGTTTTTCGGGTAGATCAGATACTCTTCAAACTCGCCCGCCTCGGTGTAGATAACCGACAGCGCGCTGGTCGGCGCATCGGTTGAGGCAATTGTCGGGATCACCACCACCGGCAGCTTCTGATAATAGCCGATCGCCTTCGCGGTATCGAGGGTTTTCCCGCCGCCGATACCCACCACGCCGCGGCAGCCGTGCTGCTTAAGAATGGCGATCAGGCGGTTGATTTCCGCATGGCTGCACTCGCCGTTAAACCGTTCCGCATGGCAGCTAATATTGTGGCTATGCAGGCCGTTCAATACTTTGTCGCCCGCCAACTTCATCACGAAGTCATCGGCGATAACAAAAAAGCTGTCGGCCAGGTTTTTAGCGTATTCGCCAAACAGCATGGCGGCATCAGGTCCCTGGAGATATTTGGCTGGAGATTGAATAACTTTTAGCATTTCTTTCACCCTCAAATAAGTGCGTATGTTGACACGTGAGCCCAGGCCGTCATGCCGCGGCGCCTGATATCAATGGCGCTTACAGCCACGCTGCCGGAGCGATGCATCCACTGTAGGGCGAGCCGCGGCGAAAAAAATTTTTCCCTTTTTGTTCTGTTCTGAAACAGATAAAAAAATAATGCGTTTCACATTGAAACAATGTGACTGAGAAAGCGATGGGATTGCGATCGCGATCGGATCATTTTGGCAAAAAAGCCGCTATCGTCTCCCCTCTTTAACGCAGAAAATTGCCTCAATGCGGCACAATGGCGAAAAAAATCATCCTTGCCCCATTTCTGATAGCAGAAAAAAACGGACAAATTATTAGCGCTGGCTCGCATTTCTCCTGTTTATCGGCAATTAATGTTCCATAAAGGAACAAAAATTCTTTTCTACGTTCCGTTATGGAATCAATTTTGACGGCATTTTATTTTGCGCCCGCTCAGCCAGAATCACTACATCGCCGGGCTACCCTTATAGACAGGCGACCTCCCCCTACCCTACGGAGCATAAACAATGAAAAAACTGATTAACCGTGTGGAAGATGTACTGAGTGAACAGCTTATCGGCCTAGCGAAGGCGCATCCTGAACTGACGCTGCACCAGGACCCGGTCTATGTCACCCGCGCTGATGCACCGGTCGCCGGCAAAGTGGCGCTGCTCTCCGGCGGCGGCAGCGGACACGAACCGATGCACTGCGGCTACATCGGCCAGGGCATGCTCTCCGGCGCCTGTCCGGGGGAAATTTTCACCTCGCCGACGCCGGACAAAATGTTCGAATGCGCGATGCAGATTGACGGCGGCGAAGGCGTCCTGCTGATTATCAAAAACTATACCGGCGACATCCTGAATTTTGAGACCGCCACCGAGCTGCTGCACGAAAGTGGCGTTAAGGTTACCACCGTCGTGGTGGATGACGACGTGGCGGTAAAAGACAGCCTCTATACCGCCGGACGCCGCGGCGTCGCCAATACCGTGCTGATTGAAAAACTGGTCGGCGCCGCCGCCGAACGCGGCGACTCGCTGGAAGCCTGCGCTGAACTGGGCCGCCGTTTAAATAACCTTGGTCACTCGATTGGCATCGCGCTGGGCGCCTGCACCGTACCGGCCGCCGGACAGCCCTCCTTTACCCTGAAAGATGATGAGATGGAGTTCGGCGTCGGCATCCATGGCGAGCCGGGTATCGACCGCCGCCGCTTCAGCTCGCTCGACCAAACCGTCGATGAGATGTTCGATACCCTGCTGGAAAACGGCGCATACAGCCGCACGCTGCGCCAGTGGGATAACGTCAAGGGAGCGTGGCAGGAAGTGAAACAGAGCAAAACCGCGCTGCAAAACGGCGATCGGGTTATCGCGCTGGTCAATAACCTCGGCGCCACCCCGCTTTCCGAACTGTACGGCGTTTACAACCGCCTTGCCCAGCGCTGCGAAGCGTCCGGCATTGTGATTGAACGCAACCTCATCGGCAGCTACTGCACCTCGCTGGATATGGCGGGTTTCTCCATCACCCTGCTGAAAGCGGATGATGACACGCTGGCGTTATGGGACGCCCCGGTCCATACCCCAGCGCTGAACTGGGGAAAATAAGGAGCACGACATGTCACTGAACAGAACGCAAATCGTCGACTGGCTGTACCGCTGTGGCGACATTTTCACCAAACAGAGCGATTTTCTCACCGGCCTTGATAAAGAGATCGGCGACGCCGACCACGGCCTCAATATGCATCGCGGCTTCAGCAAAGTGGTCGAAAAGCTGCCGTCGATCGCCGATAAAGACATCGGTTTTATTCTCAAGAATACCGGGATGGCGCTGCTTTCCAACGTCGGCGGCGCCAGTGGCCCGCTGTTCGGCACCTTCTTTATCCGCGCCGCCCAGGTCACCCAGGCGCATCAGAGCCTGACCCTCGACGAGCTTTATCAGATGATCCGCGAAGGCGCGGACGGCGTCGTCAACCGTGGTAAAGCGGAGCCGGGCGATAAGACGATGTGCGACGTCTGGCTGCCGGTGGTGGAATCCCTGCGTCATTCCAGCGAGCAACATCTGTCTATCCCTGCCGCGCTGGATGCCGCCTGCGAAGTGGCCGAGCGCGCCGCCCACGCCACCATCACCATGCAGGCGCGTAAAGGCCGCGCCAGCTATCTCGGCGAGCGCAGCATCGGGCATCAGGATCCCGGCGCGACCTCGGTGCTGTTTATGGTTCAGATGCTGGCTGCCGCCGCCAAAGAGTAAGGAAATCGCGATGGTAAACCTGGTTATTGTTTCTCATAGCGCCCGGCTGGGCGAAGGTGTCGGAGAACTGGCCCGGCAGATGTTAATGAACGATGGCTGTAAGCTGGCGATCGCCGCCGGGATCGACGATCCCGACAGCCCGATCGGCACCGATCCGATTAAAGTCATGGAGGCGATCGAATCCGTCGCCGATACCGACCATGTTCTGGTGATGATGGATATCGGCAGCGCCCTGCTCAGCGCCGAAACCGCCCTCGATCTGCTCGATCCGGCGATGGCGGCAAAGGTGCGGCTGTGCGCCGCGCCGCTGGTCGAAGGGACGCTGGCGGCCACCGTCAGCGCCGCCTCCGGCGCCGGGATCGACAAAGTTATCGCCGATGCCATGAACGCCCTGGAAGCCAAGCGGGTTCAGCTGGGTTTACCTTCGCACACGCCTGACGCCGCCGCCCCAACGCTTGCTGACGACGGCGATGCTAAATCGGTTTCAGTCATTATTAACAATCACAACGGCCTGCACGTGCGTCCGGCATCAAAGCTGGTCGCCGCGCTGGCGGGTTTTAACGCCGACCTGGTGCTGGAGAAAAACGGCAAATGCGTCACCCCGGACAGTCTGAATCAAATCGCTCTGCTACAGGTGCGCCGCCACGATAAGCTGCGCCTGCTGGCCCGCGGTCCGGACGCCGATGCGGCGCTGGCGGCGTTTCAGGCGCTGGCCGCCGATAACTTCGGCGAGTCGCCGGAGGCGCAGCCGACAGCGGAACCCGCCATACCTGCGCGTGTTGAAGGCGCCGCGATGCTTTATCCGCAGGCGCCGATCCAACCGGCGCTCCCCGCCGCCGCCGACATCGCCCGCGAGCAGCAGCGCCTGCGCCAGGCGATCGACCAGACGCTGGCCGATCTCAATGCGCTCACCGAGCTGGCGGAACACAAATTTAACGCCGATATCGCGGCGATCTTCGCCGGTCATCACACCTTGCTCGACGATGAAGATCTGTTTGATGCCGCCAACGATCGCCTGCTCACCGAACAGTGCTCGGCGGAATGGGCGTGGCATCAAGTGCTGATGGAGCTCAGCCAGCAGTATCGTCAGCTGGATGACGCCTATCTGCAGGCCCGTTATATCGATGTCGACGATATTCTGCAGCGCACGCTGCGCCATCTGCAGGGTATTAAGGAGACGCTGCCATTCGCCAGTGAGCCGACGATTATTATCGCCGACAATATTTATCCCTCGACTGTACTCCAACTGGATGCCAGCAAGGTCACCGGCCTGTGCCTGCGCGACGGCAGCGAACAGGCCCACGGCGCGATTATCGCCCGCGCGGCGGGGATCGCCTGGCTATGCCAGCAGGGCGAAGCGCTGAATGATATTCAGCCTGGCGAAGCCATCACGCTCGATATGCGTCTGCAACGTCTTATTCGTCGCTAAATCCACTTTGACCGTTACCACTCCGGGGGCCCGCCTCCGGAGGGTGAGTTTTCGCTTACTGATCAGGAACCACTATGTCTCAATTCTTTTTTAACCAGCGCGCCAGCCTCGTTAACGACGTGATCGAGGGAACCATTATTGCCAGCCCGTGGAACAACCTCGCCCGCCTGGAGAGCGACCCGGCGATCCGTGTAGTGGTACGCCGCGATCTGAATAAAAACAACGTGGCGGTGATTTCCGGCGGCGGTTCAGGACACGAACCGGCGCACGTCGGCTTTATTGGTAAAGGCATGCTGACCGCCGCGGTCTGCGGCGATCTGTTCGCCTCGCCGAGCGTCGATGCGGTACTCACCGCGATTCAGGCGGTGACCGGCGAGGCGGGCTGTCTGCTGATCGTTAAAAACTACACCGGCGATCGGCTTAACTTCGGCCTCGCGGCGGAGAAAGCGCGCCGTCTTGGCTATAACGTAGAGATGCTGATCGTCGGCGACGATATTTCGCTGCCGGATAACAAACAGCCGCGCGGTATCGCCGGGACTATTCTTGTGCATAAGGTGGCGGGCTATTTCGCCGAGCGCGGCTTCAACCTCGCCACCGTCCTGCGTGAAGCGCAATACGCCGCCAACCATACCGCCAGCATCGGGGTGGCGCTGGCCAGCTGTCACCTGCCGCAGGAAGCGGAAAGCGCGCCGCGCCATCAGCCCGGCCACGCCGAGCTGGGGATGGGCATCCACGGCGAACCGGGAGCCTCGACGATCGCGACCCATAACAGCGCGGAAATCATGCAGATTATGGTAGAGAAGCTGACCGCCGCCCTACCTGAAACCGGCCGCCTGGCGGTGATGCTCAATAATCTCGGCGGCGTGTCGGTGGCCGAGATGGCGATTCTGACCCGCGAGCTGGCCAACACCCCACTCCATGCGCGCGTTGACTGGTTGATTGGCCCGGCTTCGCTGGTAACGGCGCTGGATATGAAAGGCTTCTCGCTGACCACTATCGTGCTGGAAGAGAGCATTGAAAAGGCGCTGCTGTCGGATGTCGAAACCGCCAGTTGGCAGAAGCCGGTGCAGCCGCGGGCTGTTAATATCATGCCGTCCGCGCTCGCCAGCGCACGCGTCGCCTTTACGCCATCGGCCAACCCGCAGGTGGGCGATTACGTGGCGCAGGTGACCAGCACCCTCTCCGGCCTCGAAACCCATCTCAACGCGCTTGACGCCAAAGTGGGCGACGGCGATACCGGCTCCACTTTCGCCGCTGGCGCGCGTGAGATTGCCGCTCTATTGCAACGCCAGCAACTGCCGCTCAATGATTTACCCACGCTGTTCGCGCTAATTGGCGAACGCCTGACGGTGGTGATGGGCGGCTCCAGCGGCGTATTGATGTCGATTTTCTTCACCGCCGCCGGGCAGAAGCTGGAGCAAGGCGCCAGCATGGCGGAAGCGCTGAACGCCGGTCTGGGGCAGATGAAATTTTACGGCGGCGCCGATGAGGGCGACCGGACGATGATTGACGCTCTACAGCCGGCGCTGGCGGCGCTGCTGGCCGAACCGGATAATCTGCAGGCCGCTTTCGCCGCGGCGCAGGCCGGCGCGGATCGCACCTGCCAGTCGAGCAAAGCCGGCGCCGGACGCGCCTCCTATCTCAATAGCGAGAGCCTGCTCGGCAATATGGACCCCGGCGCCCACGCGGTGGCGATGGTGTTTAAGGCGCTGGCGGAACGCTAAGCCTCACCCGGTGGCGCTGCGCTTACCGGGGCGACATAACACCATTGAAAGGTAGCCCGGAGAAGGCGCAACGCGCCGCCATCCGGGTTTACCACACTGCCGATTATTTGCTATGCCAGTACGCCTGCGAACGCACCAGTTGCTGATCGATACTCGGCTCCTCAAAGCGCGCCAGCAGCGATTTCACCACGCCGCCTTCTCCGGTCAGCCAGATAAAATAATCTTCTGACGGCACCTTGACCTGAGCCAGCCGCTCGGCGACGAACGCCGGGTTGTGGCCTACCACCCATTCGATATTAAAGCCGTCGAGATCCGCCAGATAATCTTTATACGAAGCATCCGCGACGGTGACGATGGCCGTCACCTGCGGCGTCACCGGCAGCTGACGTAATCCCAGCAGGCGACGGCGCAGCGCCGGCATGCCCGACTCGTCACAGACATAAAGCTGCCAGGCGTAATCTTCCGGCACCACCAGCGAGCCGCGCGGCCCGCCGATCACCAGCTTATCGCCGATGTTGGCTTCCAGCGCCCAGCGACTGGCAATACCGCCATCGTGGATATAAAAATCGTAAGCCAGCTCGTGGCGTTCGGCATCGTACAGCGGCGTGTAGTCGCGGGTCGCCGGGCGCACGCCCTCGCCCCAGTTAATGCCTTCGTCGGTCACTTCCGGCGGCGTAAATACGCTGCCCGCCTGCGGGAAAAACAGTTTGGTGTGGTCGTCAAAACCTTGTGAAACAAAGCCATCCAGCGCCTCGCCCCCCAGCACGATCCGCTGGAACGCCTGGCCGATACGCTCAACGCGCAGCACGGTTAATTCGCGAAAACGTAGTTCGTTACGCACGCGCTGTGGGTAGCGTGAGGTGTTTTTTGTCATTTTTTCGCCTTCGTGAAGATAATACGATATATCTAAATTTATTTTTAAATGATAATGATTGCTAATCAAAAAGATTGCAAGCACTTTTTTGATATAGTCAGCTTGAGATTAAACAGCTATCAGCAATCCATAAAAACCATTAATAATCATCAAATTAAACAAAAATTATTTTATAGACTTGCAAGTCGATAAACTTTAGATATAAATTAGATATATCTAAATAACATCAGGAGACGATGATGCAAAACCATCATGAAGGTTGCTGTAAACATACAGAGCACCAACACGAAGGCTGCTGCAAGGGTGAAGGACATCACCACGAAAGCCGCCACAGTGAGCACCATGCAGGCTGCTGCAAAAGTGAAGAGCATCGCCACGCAGGCTGTCACCAGGAACATCACCACGAACAGGGTGCGGACGCCGCCACGGTCGCGGCGGAGGTGGTGGTCGTCGCCAGTGCATCTCCGTCACTAACAACGAAGTCGCTGCCGACGAACAGAAAAAATTGCGCGAACAGGGCTTAAGGCCTGGAGATCCTGATTGGGAAAAGTGGGGGATCTGTGATTATATCACCAAACCACGTGTACAAGCTGCTATCACAGGCAAAACGCCGAATGAACAACCGATTAAGGGCAATTATAGGTTTACAGACGAGTTCCCAATGTCTGACGGTTTTGAGGAAAATGCCGAGTTTTTCACTCTGACCTACGAAGCTGAGAAGTCGGTTAGCCACAACTTGGCCTTTGTTCGCATTGCGCCGTTGCTATGGCTACGCGCGGGTGCGCGCGGCGAACGTATTGAAAAAATACCTACTAAAGGATGGGAAGTGACCGATGCGTACGGTCTACTGCTAGATGTAGACCAAGCAACCCCATTCATTGAAGCCATTGATACCGTAGCCCACGGGCACGTAAGGGTGAAACCAGCATCGTGACGCCCAACAGGCTCCAGCGGCAGTTCAACCCGGAAGCACCGGATGAGCGTTGGGTAACGGACATCACCTACATCCGGACTCACGAAGGCTGGCTGTATCTGACTGTTGTTGTTGACCTGTTCTCGCGCAAAGTTATTGGCTGGTCAATGCAGCCCCGGATGACAAAGGATATTGTCCTGAATGCACTTCTGATGGCCGTGTGGCGACGTAATCCTCAAAAGCAGGTGCTGGTTCATTCTGATCAAGGCAGTCAGTACACAAGCTATGAGTGGCAGTCGTTCCTGAAATCACACGGGCTGGAGGGCAGTATGAGCCGTCGCGGTAATTGCCATGATAATGCGGTTGCAGAAAGCTTTTTCCAGTTGTTGAAACGCGAACGGATAAAGAAAAAGATCTACGGAACGCGGGAAGAAGCCCGCAGCGATATTTTTGATTACATCGAAATGTTTTATAACAGTAAGCGTCGGCATGGTTCCAGCGATCAGATGTCACCGACAGAATATGAAAACCAGTATTATCAACGGCTCGGAAGTGTCTAAATTATCCGTGGCGATTCAGCCAGCAGTCGCGCAGCTGCCTCAAGCGCAGAGGATTGAAAAAATCTTCAGATATATATCATCACTCTGAACATACGCAATTAACGGCGGAATCTCACGATTCTACCGTTTTTTATTATTTTTCAGAGGAGTAGTGATGAATAATTCTGAAGGTTTGAAGTCGTTTCAGCAATCGCTTGCTGATCTGCCGCAATGGGTATCAGAGCGGCTTCTGCAGCAAATTAACCAGTTAACTAACTACGAGCCAGTGATCGGCATTATGGGTAAAACCGGTGTTGGGAAGAGCAGTCTGTGCAATGCCCTGTTTGCCGGAGATATATCACCGGTCAGCGATGTGGCGGCCTGTACACGTGAGCCACTGCGCTTTCGCCTGCAAGTCGGCGACCGCTATATAACGCTGATGGATCTGCCCGGCGTGGGCGAAAGTGGCGCTCGCGATACCGAGTATGCTGCGCTGTACCGCGAACAGCTTCCTCGCCTCGACCTGGTACTGTGGCTGATTAAGGCCGATGACCGGGCGCTGACGGTGGATGAACATTTTTATCATCAGGTGATTGGAGAGGTATACCGGCATAAGGTGCTGTTTGTTATCAGCCAGTCGGATAAGGCCGAACCTACCAGCGGTGGGGGACAGTTGTCCACGGCGCAGAAGCAGAATATCAGCCGCAAAATCTGCCTGCTGCATGAGCTGTTCCAGCCCGTCCATCCGGTGTGTGCTGTGTCGGTCCGTCTACAATGGGGGCTTAAGGTGATGGCCGAGCGGATGATTAAGTGCCTGCCACGTGAGGCCACCAGCCCGGTGGTGTCGCAACTCCATCCTTCCTTTCGCACGACGGTAGTCCGGGAACAGGCTCGTAGCGATTTTGGTGAAACCGTCGGGGCCGTACTCGATAGCATCAGTGCCTTTCCCCTGATACCCGCCCCGGTGCGGGCCGTCATTCAGGCCGTGCGCACCACGGTGGTGTCAGTGGCCCGCGCCGTCTGGGATTTCTTCTTCTGAGTATTTAACCCATCCCTGTTACTTCCCTGCCCCTGTCGCCGATGCGACGGGGATCCCTTTTATTTGTTTTCCCGTTATGAGGAGTCTGCTTATGACCCGTCTGGCTTCGCGCTTTGGCGCAGCAAACCTTATCCGTCGCGACCGTCCGTTAACCCGTGAAGAGCTGTTTCGCGTAGTGCCCAGTGTATTCAGTGAGGACAAACACGAGTCCCGTAGTGAGCGTTATACCTATATACCCACCATCTCCCTGCTCGACAGCCTGCAGCGAGAAGGCTTCCAGCCATTCTTTGCCTGTCAGACCCGCGTGCGTGACCCGGATCGTCGTGAACATACAAAGCATATGCTGCGTCTGCGGCGGGAAGGGCAGATCACCGGTAAACAGGTGCCGGAAATTATTCTACTCAACTCTCACGATGGAACCAGTTCGTATCAGATGTTGCCGGGACTATTTCGTGCGGTTTGTCAGAACGGGCTCGTCTGCGGTGAGTCGTTTGGCGAGGTGCGGGTGCCACACAAGGGGGACGTGGTGAGTCAGGTGATTGAAGGCGCGTATGAGGTGCTGGGGATTTTTGACCGGGTGGAGGAGAAACGGGATGCCATGCAGTCGTTGCTGTTGCCACCCCCGGCACAGCAGGCACTGGCAAAAGCCGCCCTCACATACCGCTTTGGTGAAGACCACCAGCCGGTGACTGAATCGCAGATCCTCTCCCCTCGCCGCTGGCAGGATGAGAGCAATGACCTGTGGACCACGTACCAGCGTATTCAGGAGAACCTGATTAAGGGCGGGCTCAGTGGCCGTAATGCCAAAGGAGGACGGTCACATACCCGTGCCGTTCGCGGTATCGACGGGGACGTGAAACTTAACCGGGCACTGTGGGTGATGGCGGAAGCCCTGCTCACGCAACTGCAGTGACCGTTTAATGTTGCTGCTTTGTTAATATCGGACACCACCTGTCCGCATCGCACCGTGCTGACGGTCCTCACTCACCGAGGGAAGGCCTGTAACCCCCGCTGCCTCTGGCTTTTGCAGAAATGAAAAATAGTTTCTGCGGTGTCCATACCCTGTCCGACCCCCTCTTTAAAGTAATCACATCATTTTCAGTCAGTTAACTTTCACGGAGAACGTCTCATGACACAGGCAGAACGCCGCCATGACCGGCTGGCTGTCAGGCTGTCACTGATAATCAGCCGTCTGGTGGCAGGGGAAACGCTGAGTGTGCGTAAGCTTGCCGCTGAGTTTGGTGTGTCGGTGCGCACGCTGCGGCGTGATTTTCGTGAGCGGCTGATGTATCTGGACCTGGAGTATCAGTCCGGATATTGCCGCTTACGCACTGCGGGCAGTGAGACGCAGATGGTGCCCGACGTGCTTATCTTTGCCCACCGCAGCGGGATGGCCGGTCTTTTCCCTGGCTTTGACCGTCGTCTGGTAAACGCACTGCTGATGTGCGATGAGTCTCCCTGCGTAATCGCACCCGCCAGTCCGGCTCCTTCGCCATCAGGCGCATTGTCTTTCTGGCGACTGATTCAGGCCATTACCGGGCGCAGGCGGGTGACGCTGATTGCCGAGGGGCAGCGCTGTGAGCGGCTGGCTCCCTGCCGGTTACTTATCCACCAGCAGGCCTGGTATCTGGTGGCAGAGCACGACGGACATATCGCCGTATTCTCCCTGGATGAAATCCATCTGGTTCAGCCCCTGCAGGAGACTTTCCGGCGTAACGACAGTCTGTGTCGTCTTGTTGAAGACCCGGGCTTTATTCAGTCCTTACCCCATTTTCGCTTTATCCAGCAGTCACTACTTACGTTTGTTCCGGCCAACAGCTCACCAGAATAGCGCAAGCGTTGTTATCAACCCGGCAACAGGGAGGAGCCCTATGCCCGTTATTGCCATTATCGCCATTGTTGTCATCGTCATCATTCTGAACAAAACCGGGGTGTCCGACAGTCTCGCGGCCCTGACCCTTGCCACTGTTGCCGCACTGCTGACAGGAGGTGGCGCAGCCGGTGCTGCCAGTGTCGCGCTGACACCGTTCGTCGGCGTGCCGGTGGGTATTTTCGTGGGCATTTATGTCTTTGCCAAAGTGGTTCGTCTGATTTCAGGAAAAAAATAATGAAACGTAAAACACTGCCTCTGCTGGCGCTGGTTGCCACCACTCTGTTTCTCATCGCATGTGATGACAGAAGTGATGACCTGAAGGCCATCAGTAAATTTAAGGACCTCACCCCACCGCGTTTCAGTGATGTGGTCAGCCACCAGGATGATGTCAGCGAAGAATGGTCACAGGTTGACTACTTATCCGGTCCCACCCTGCAGGTTTTACGTACCCGCCAGTCGCCCGATGGCTGCGAGGATGGCAGTTACTACTACCTCGTGGATATGCAGGAAAAAACCCTCCAGCCACTGATGAATGCGCTGTGTATTGCCGATAACATCAAACTGGAATACCAGGAGGTGACGGACCCGTATACCAAAGAAAAATACTTTGAGTACGCCCATGACGGCAAACTGATGGGGCGACTGCTGATACCCTCAAACCCTGAGAACCAGGAATAAAACAACGACAAAGGAGACAAGAATGACAATACTTTCACTAAGTCGGTTTATGCTGGCGGGTGTACTGCTCGCGAGCTTTAATGCCTCTGCTATCCCGGGGTTCTGGCAGCAGGGTTACGGTCAGGGCAATACGGAATACAGCGTGACCGAAGCCAGCGGAAAGACGTTTACCATCAACTGCACAGGGAACCCGGACCAGAATGGTTTCTATCAGCATTCAGTCTTTCTTACCCTTGCCGATGACAAGATGGTCAGTTCGCACGATGATGGCACCACAGTCACCGTGGTGATGGACCATAAGCAATATGCCATTCCCTCAACCCTTGGCTGGCGTAACGGCGATAACGCCTGGTATGACTTCATTATGGATATCCGTAAGACCGGGCAGTTTGACGTTTACGTCAATGACCGTAAAGCGGGGACTTTCACTGTGGACCTGAAGAACGCAGAGAAAGTTCTGCCCACTCCCGGAGACTGCGGTAACGACTGAAAGCCGTTCCTCCTTACGCAAACCAACCCCGACAGCCATCAGGCTGCCGGGGTTTTCTTTTATCAGGAGCCCGAAAATGTCCCAATCCGTGTTGCTGCCACCGGGGCCTTTCACCCGGAGACAAGCGCAAGCGGTCACTACCACGTACAGCAATATCACACTCGAAGACGACCAGGGCAGTCACTTCCGTCTGGTGGTTCGTGACACTGAAGGCCGGATGGTCTGGCGGGCATGGAACTTTGAGCCGGATGCCGGTGAAGGTCTTAACCGCTATATCCGCACCTCAGGCATCCGTACAGACACGGCCACCCGCTGATCGCGAAGCATTTACCCGCATTCACCTCCCCGAACACACTTTATATCCCCATACGCCAGCCATCG
This sequence comes from Enterobacter sp., assembly GCF_977039595.1. NCBI lineage: Bacteria > Pseudomonadati > Pseudomonadota > Gammaproteobacteria > Enterobacterales > Enterobacteriaceae > Enterobacter > Enterobacter sp. The sequence continues at coordinate 59,812 of NZ_CDRQYH010000011.1, read as the reverse complement.
CCGCTGGCGTTTTTATTGACGGAGACATACCCATGACAACACAGACGCAGCACGACCTCGCACCCGCTAACCAACCCGAATTTGAACTGACCGTCACGCCGGTCCCCGATGAACAGCGTATCGATTTCTGGCCACAGTACTTTGGCGCTATCCCGCAGTGGCTACTCCTGGAGCCGCATATCTTCGCCTGGATGGACCGCTTCTGTGAGGGCTACAGCGGTGGTATCTGGTCGTTCTACACCCTCAGCAATGGCGGCGCATTTATGTCCCCCGAGCCTGACAACGATGAGACATGGCGTCTGTTTAACTGCCTGAACGGTAACGATGCCCAAATGAGTGCAGAAGCAGCAGGTATTGCTGTCTGCCTGATTGCGTACAGCCATCACGCCTGTCGCACCCAATGCGATGCCATGACTGAACACTATTACCGCCTGCGGGACTACGCCCTGCAGCATCCAGAGGCCCACGCCATTCTGCGTATTATCGACTGACCGAAGGAGCAACAGATGAAACAGCTTTCCTTTTTACCCGGCGAGATGACGCCACAGGACCGGCGTCTCATTCAGCGGGCGCTCAGGGCTCTGGACCGCCACCTGCATGAGCCCGGCGTAGCCTTCACCTCTACCCACGCCGTACGTGAATGGCTGCGACTGCATATGGCCGCGCTTGAGCGGGAAGAGTTCCGGGTGTTGTATCTGGACAACCAGAATCAGTTGATTGCCCATGAAACGCTCTTCACCGGCACGATTAACCGCACCGAGGTGCATCCCCGGGAGGTGGTCAAACGTGCTCTGCACTTCAACGCGGCGGCGGTGATACTCGCGCATAACCATCCTTCCGGCGAGACGACACCCAGCCAGGCCGACAAAACCCTCACGCAGCGACTGTTTCAGGTGCTTCAGCTGGTGGATATCCGTGTCCCTGACCATCTGATTGTCGGTGGCAGGCAAATCTATTCGTTCGCAGAACACGGTCTGCTTTGAGGTATTACATGAAAATTATCAGTAAACGCCGGGCAATGACGATATACCGCCAGCATCCTGAGTCCCGAATCTTTCGCTACTGCACCGGCAAATACCAGTGGCACGGTAGCGTCTGTCATTACACCGGCAGGGACGTTCCGGATATCACCGGAGTCCTCGCGGTATACGCCGAACGCCGCCAGGACCGTAACGGGCCCTATACCTGCCTGATGAGCATCACCCTGAACTGACAATAAAAGGAGAGCCGCCATGACCCACATCATCTGGGGCCTGCAGCGGAATATCACGCCGCGCCTGGGAGCCCGTCTGGTACAGGAGGGCAACCGACTGCACTACCTGGCTGACCGGGCCAGCATCACCGGTATGTTCAGTGACGTCGAATGCCTGAAGCTGGATGAAACATTCCCGCACTTTATCCGCCAGATGGAATCGATGCTGACCACCGGTGAACTCAGCCCCCAACATGCCCACTGCGTCACCCTGTACCACAACGGTTTTACCTGTGAAGCCGACACCCTTGGCAGTTGCGGCTACGTATACATCGCCATTTACCCCACTCAGCGTTAATTACCTTCACGAGAGCAAACATGAAAACTTTACCTGCAACAACTCTGCGGGTGGTGAAGCCCTGCCTGTCACCCGTGGCTATCTGGAAAATGTTACTGACACGCCTGCTGGAACAGCACTATGGTCTCACCCTCAACGACACACCGTTCAGTAAGGAACGTGTTATACAGGAACATATCGATGCCGGGATCTCGCTGGCTGATGCCGTGAATTTTCTGGTGGAAAAATACGAACTGGTGCGTATCGACAGGAAGGGGTTTAGCTGGCAGGAACAATCCCCTTATCTCCGGGCTGTAGACATTCTGCGAGCACGGCAGGCAACTGGCTTGTTGCGGCAAAGCCGTAAAAATTTGGTACGGTGAATATTACAGGCAGTGCTACTGGCTTTCATCACTATCCGGGGATGCTGGCAGCGAGATGAAGAGGGCAGGGTAGCAATTCCTTACCTGACCCATTACCTGACCCAAATTGCATCCAAAGAAAAAGGAGTTAGACGATTTCTCATCTAACTCCTTGTTTTATCTGGTGGCCCCTGTTGGGTTTGAACCAACGACCAAGCGATTATGAGTCGCCTGCTCTAACCACTGAGCTAAGGGGCCGTGGCGGTGAATTATAAAGTAACTCCCCGCAGCAATCCAGCCATTCGCACCTGCCTGCTGTTTTTATAAACAACGCATAATCAATCCTTTATACTTCCATAACGATGTATCAGCGGGAGTAAAGATGATCAACGATATTCTGGCCCCTGGCCTGCGGGTGGTGTTCTGCGGAATTAACCCGGGCAAGTCCTCGGCGCACACCGGTTTTCACTTCGCCCATCCGGGGAATCGCTTCTGGAAGGTGATTTACCAGGCCGGGTTTACCGACAGGTTACTCAAGCCCGAAGAGGAACAACACCTGCTGGATACGCGCTGCGGAATTACCATGCTGGTCGAGCGTCCGACTGTACAGGCAAGTGAGGTCAACCTCCATGAGCTGCGAAGCGGCGGGCGTGAGCTGGTGAAGAAAATAGAAGACTATCAGCCGGCAGCGCTGGCGATCCTCGGTAAGCAGGCCTACGAGCAGGCTTTCAGCCAGCGCGGGGCTAAGTGGGGTAAGCAGAGCATCATGATTGGCGTTACGCAGGTGTGGGTGTTGCCGAACCCGAGCGGGCTCAACAGGGCGACGCTGGATAAGCTGGTGGAGGCCTACAGGGAGCTTGATGAGGCGCTGATGGTGCGGGGGCTTTAATCCCCTGCTGCCTGATGCTCTCACCCCTGACTTTCTTCCACAGGGAGAGGGAATAAACAAAAAAAGCTCCCCGAAGGGAGCTTTTTCACGGTCAGGACGGATTAGTCGTCCAGGAAGCTACGCAGCACTTCAGAGCGGCTTGGATGACGCAGCTTACGCAGCGCCTTCGCTTCGATCTGACGGATACGTTCGCGGGTAACGTCGAACTGTTTACCCACTTCTTCCAGCGTGTGGTCGGTGTTCATATCGATACCGAAACGCATACGCAGGACTTTCGCTTCACGAGCGGTCAGGCCAGCCAGAACGTCGTGTGTCGCAGCACGCAGGCTCTCGGTGGTGGCAGAGTCCAGCGGCAGCTCGAGGGTGGTATCCTCGATGAAATCACCCAGATGCGAATCTTCATCATCACCGATTGGTGTTTCCATGGAGATTGGCTCTTTGGCGATCTTCAGAACTTTACGGATCTTGTCTTCCGGCATCAGCATGCGCTCGGCCAGCTCTTCCGGCGTCGGCTCGCGGCCCATCTCCTGCAGCATCTGGCGGGAAATACGGTTGAGCTTGTTGATGGTCTCAATCATATGCACCGGAATACGGATGGTACGCGCCTGATCCGCGATAGAGCGGGTGATCGCCTGACGGATCCACCAGGTTGCATAGGTGGAGAACTTGTAACCACGACGGTATTCAAACTTATCTACCGCTTTCATCAGACCGATGTTGCCTTCCTGAATCAGATCCAGGAACTGCAGGCCACGGTTGGTGTATTTCTTGGCGATAGAGATAACCAGACGCAAGTTCGCTTCAACCATCTCTTTCTTCGCACGGCGAGCTTTCGCTTCACCGATGGACATACGACGGTTGATGTCTTTAACCTGCTCGATGGTCAGGCCGGTCTCTTCTTCAATCTGATGCAGTTTCTGCAGGCCGCGATGCACATCGTCCTTCACGTCGTGCAGTTTTTCAGACCACGGCTTGTTCATCGCGATAGCCGCGTTGAACCAGGTTTCGCTGGTTTCGTTACCGGTGAAGAGGGTGATGAAGTTCTTCTTCGGCATTTTGCACTGCTCAACGCACAGCTTCATGATGATGCGTTCCTGGGTGCGTACGCGATCCATCATCACGCGCATGCTGTTTACCAGGTAGTCGAACTGTTTTGGCACCAGGCGGAACTGTTTGAATACTTCAGACAGCTTCAGGATCTCTTCCTGAGCGGCAGCGTGGCTGCGGCCTTTCGCTTTGATGGTGTCACGCGTCACTTCGTACTGGGTACGCAACTCGGCAAACTTCTCGCGCGCCAGCTCCGGGTCGATGCTGTTGTCATCGTCCGCGGTGTCGTCGTCGCTCTCTTCCTCATCTTCGTCTTCGTCATCATCCATCTCTTCCTGAGACAGTTCAGAACCGACGTGAGTGGCGGTAGGCGCCATATCTTCTTCAGCGTTCGGATCGACAAAACCGGTGATCAGGTCAGACAGGCGCGCTTCTTCCGCTTCAACGCGATCGTACTGCTCCAGCAGATAGGTGATCGCTTCCGGGTACTCGGCGACAGAGCACTGAACCTGGTTGATCCCGTCTTCGATGCGTTTTGCGATGTCAATTTCGCCTTCGCGGGTCAACAGTTCAACGGTACCCATTTCGCGCATGTACATGCGGACCGGGTCAGTGGTACGCCCGATTTCAGATTCCACGCTGGACAGTACCTGTGCAGCAGCTTCTTCCGCATCTTCGTCAGTGTTGTTGGAGGTTTCAGCCAGCAACAGATCATCGGCATCCGGTGCTTCTTCCATCACCTGAATGCCCATGTCATTGATCATTTGGATGATGTCTTCGATTTGATCTGAATCGACGATATCTTCCGGCAGATGGTCATTGACCTCGGCATAGGTCAGATAGCCTTGCTCCTTACCACGTTGGACAAGAAGTTTCAGCTGTGACTGCGGGTTTTGCTCCATAAGACGGTATCCACACTTAATTCGTTTGATTGGTGTCGGCGATGGGGCTGCCAACCTTTAAAGCGAGGGCGTACTTATATTTTTGCCGCTGCCTCTCAGTGCGGCTGCCGGGGGCTTCCCGATCGATATTCGGCACTTAAGCCGTTAAATACTTTTGTCTTTGACTTATTTCTTCGCCAGTTCCTGGTTAATCATCCAGAGCTCCCGGCGTTCTTCGCTGCTCAAACCGTGTGTGCGCTCGCGAGCTATCAACTCTTCCTGGCGCAGCTCAAGCATCGAATCAAACATATGGTTGAGTGAGTCGGTGAACGTTTTTTCTGCAATGTCCTTATCTGCTATATCGTCCCACATCGACAATTTTTCAAGGGTAGCGGCCTCTTTTGTGCCGCGATAATGCTCTAAAAGTTGTCCGGTGGTCAGACCTGGCTGAGACAAACACGTGTTGACCAGTTCTGAAAATAAGCCAAGTCCGGGCAATTTTTCGTGGTTCAAACCCGCCAGCGACGGCACCTGCGGCGCAAGCTCGGGGTTTTGGACCAGTAACCCTATCAGTATACGCATGGTTGTGCGTTTTAGCTGAGGCGCGGGGCGAACCGTGCCGTTTTCAGCCTGTTTAGGCATTAAACGTTCAAGCTGGCTGTCATCCAGAATGCCGAGCTTGTTGCCTAACTCCTGACGCAGGTAGATGCGCAGCGTTTCGCCGGGCACCTGACTGATTAACGGCAGCGCCAGCGTGCTGAGCTGCGCGCGCCCGTCAGGGGTACTCAAATCGACCTGCGGCATCAGGCTGTTAAACAAAAACGTGGAGAGCGGCTGAGCCTGCTCCATCCGCGCTTCAAACGCCGCTTTGCCCTCTTTACGCACCAGCGTATCCGGGTCTTCACCGTCGGGCAGGAACATAAAGCGTAGCTGACGCCCGTCGGTCATATAGGGTAGCGCGGTTTCCAGCGCACGCCAGGCGGCGTCGCGTCCTGCACGGTCACCGTCGTAACAGCAGATGACGTTATTGGTCACCCTGAACAGCAGTTGAATATGATCGGCGGTGGTGGACGTACCTAACGACGCAACCGCGTAGTTAATGTCGTACTGCGCCAGCGCAACGACGTCCATATAGCCTTCGACGACCAGAAGACGCGGAGGTTCCGCGTTATCCTGCTGCGCCTCATAAAGACCGTAAAGCTGGCGGCCCTTATGGAAAATATCGGTTTCCGGGGAGTTAAGGTATTTCGGCAGGGCATCACCCAGCACGCGACCACCAAAACCAATTACCCGGCCTCGCTTGTCGCGGATCGGAAACATCACCCGTTCGCGGAAGCGGTCGTAGCTTCGTCCCTGGTCGTTGGTGACCAGCATGCCTGCATCGATGAGAGATTTACGATCTTCGCTATTGCCGCCAAAACGCTTTAACACGTTGTCCCAGCCGGGCGGGGCGTAACCAATAGCGAAACGCGCAATGACATCGTCGCTCAGTCCGCGCTTGTTCAGATACTGACGCGCAGGCTCAGCCGCAGAGTGCTTAAGAGACTGTTGGTAAAACGAATTCAGGCCATCCATCAGTTGATACAGCGTTTGCCGTTGATGGCGCTCGATCTGACTTGGCCCACTGCCTGCTTCATACGGCACTTCAAGGTTATGCATTGCCGCCAGCTCTTCGACGGTTTCAACGAACTCGAGCTTGTCGTAGTTCATTAAAAAATCAACGGCATTACCGTGAGCACCACAGCCGAAGCAATGGTAAAACTGCTTTTCACCGTTTACGGTGAAGGAGGGGGTTTTTTCGTTATGGAACGGACAGCACGCATGGTAATTCTTGCCCTGTTTTTTCAGCTTTACCCGCGCGTCGATGAGATCGACGATGTCGGTTCTGGCAAGCAGGTCATTGATGAAAACGCGTGGGATTCTTCCGGCCATATGCCCCAAAAATTTAAGCGACTTATAAACGAAAACAAGCCGCGCATTCCTTCCGGAAGCACGGCCTTACGACTATTACTCTGTCTGTCAATTGAGGGCTGAGGCCCTCAACCAATTAGTACAGACGAGTACGGCGTGCGTTTTCGCGAGCCAGTTTCTTCGCGTGACGTTTCACAGCGGAAGCTTTAGCGCGCTTACGTTCGGTCGTTGGTTTTTCATAAAACTCACGACGACGAACTTCAGCCAGAACACCTGCTTTCTCGCATGAACGTTTGAAGCGACGCAGTGCTACGTCGAACGGCTCGTTTTCACGTACTTTAATTACCGGCATGTAACTCTCACCTTTAATAAATTCGGTTTGCCGCTGGCATCAACGCCAGCTTATTTCAAAATGGTGCGGAATTTTACTGCAAATGCTGCTGCTTTGTAAAGCACCGATGCGATTTTGAAAGGGACTTTAATAAGGGTGAGGAGTATACACGAGCCTTCTTCCTGGGGCGAACAAAGTTTTACATCAACCCGCCCAGGCTCTACACTGCGCGGTATTGAAACGAGGTAAAACAAGTCATGCGTGTACTGGGTATTGAAACATCCTGCGATGAAACCGGCATCGCCATTTACGACGACGAAAAAGGGCTTCTGGCCAACCAGCTGTATAGTCAGGTGAAATTGCACGCTGACTACGGCGGCGTCGTACCTGAACTGGCCTCTCGTGACCACGTGCGTAAAACGGTTCCCCTGATTCAGGCGGCGCTGAAAGAGGCCGGGTTGAGCTCAACCGATATTGATGCCGTGGCCTATACCGCAGGCCCGGGCCTGGTCGGTGCGCTGCTGGTTGGCGCAACCGTTGGTCGTTCGCTGGCCTTCGCGTGGGACGTGCCGGCCATCCCGGTTCACCATATGGAAGGGCATCTTCTGGCGCCGATGCTGGAAGAGAATCCGCCTGAATTCCCGTTTGTTGCGCTGCTGGTTTCCGGCGGCCATACGCAGCTGATTAGCGTAACGGGCATTGGCAAGTACGAGCTGCTGGGCGAGTCGATCGACGACGCCGCCGGTGAAGCGTTCGATAAAACCGCCAAGCTGCTGGGTCTGGATTACCCGGGCGGCCCGATGCTGTCCAAAATGGCGGCGCAGGGAACGGAAGGGCGCTTTGTCTTCCCGCGTCCGATGACCGACCGTCCGGGGCTGGACTTCAGCTTCTCCGGGCTGAAAACCTTTGCGGCCAACACGATCCGCAATAACGACGACAGCGAGCAAACCCGCGCCGATATCGCCCGCGCGTTCGAAGATGCGGTAGTGGACACGCTGATGATAAAGTGCAAGCGCGCGCTGGATCAGACCGGCTTTAAGCGTCTGGTGATGGCGGGTGGCGTGAGCGCTAACCGCACGCTTCGCGCGAAGCTCGCCGAGATGATGCAAAAGCGTCGCGGGGAAGTGTTCTATGCCCGTCCGGAATTCTGTACCGATAACGGGGCGATGATCGCCTACGCCGGGATGGTGCGCCTTAATGCGCGGGCAACGTCCGACCTGAGCGTGTCCGTGCGTCCGCGCTGGCCGCTGGCGGAACTGCCGGAGGCGTAATCCCTCACCCTAACCCTCTCCCACAGGGAGAGGGGATCGTTTGACTACACCCGCAACATCCCTTTCTCTTCCAGAAATGCAATAATCGTCGCAAGACCGTCACCCGCCTTCAGGTTGGTAAAGGTCCATGGACGCTCGCCGCGCATGCGGTTGGTATCGCGCTCCATCACCTCCAGCGAGGCACCCACGTACGGCGCGAGATCGGTTTTGTTGATGACCAGAAAATCAGATTTTGTGATCCCCGGCCCGCCCTTGCGCGGGATTTTTTCCCCTTCGGCCACGTCGATCACGTAAATGGTCAGATCCGCCAGCTCAGGGCTGAACGTCGCGCTAAGGTTGTCTCCGCCGCTTTCAACGAAGATCAGGTCCAGATTGCCGAACTTCTCGCTCAACGCTTCCACCGCCGCCAGGTTCATCGAAGCATCTTCCCGGATAGCGGTATGCGGGCAGCCGCCCGTCTCCACGCCCACGATGCGCTCTGGCTCCAGCGCGCCCGCTTCGGTCAGGATGCGCTGATCCTCTTTGGTGTAGATATCGTTGGTGACCACCGCAAGATGATAGGTATCGCGCATCGCCTTGCAGAGCGCTTCCAGCAGCGCGGTTTTGCCCGACCCTACCGGGCCGCCCACGCCCACGCGCAGGGGATGTTTGTAATCAGCCATGTTGACTCCTCAGGAACGGAATAGTCGTGAATATTGGGTTTCGTGGCGCGCCGAGGCGATGGCGGACAGCGGCGTTGCTGCCCCCAGCGCGTCGTCGCGACGTAAAAATGCCTGTTCAAAACCTGCGGCGTAGTGGTCGCTCAGTTCGATAATCAGCTGCTGCGCGGCCTGTTGCCCAAACGGCACCAGCTTGACGCCCGCCATGACCGCGCTCTCCATCCAGCTGTAGCCCAGACTCAGCGCCAGTTCGCGCGCGCTAATGCCCCAGCGAACGCCGAGCCAGGCCATGCCGCAGAGCTGGCTTTGCATAAACAGCGGCAGCCATTCGGGCGGACAGTCAGGTTCCCAGCTCTTAATCAGCCGCGTAAAGGCCGCCCCGCGGTTGCGCTCTTCTTCTCGTAGCTCGCGCGTTTCCCGACAGGCGAGCAGGTATGCCGTCCAGCGTTTTGCATTTGTAAGCGAGCGTTGCTCACAGGCCTGATAAATACGGATAAACAGCGGCAGGTCGACGCAGAAAAAGCTCTGCTCCATCTGCTGGATTTGCCAGCGTTTAAAGGCGTTGGCGTCCGTGACCCAGCCCGCCTCAACGGCCCACTCCAGCCCCTGTGACCAGGTAAACGACCCGACCGGCAGGCTGCTGCTGGAGAGCTGCATCAGGCGCAGCAACTGGCGGGAATGATCCATCAGCTCATCAGTGCCAGCAGGGCGGAGACGATCAGCCCGCCGCCGAAGGTTTTACGCAGGCCGTCGTGACGGCGCAGCAGCAGCCCTGCGGCAAAGCTGGCGCACAGCACCGTGGCGCTGGCGAGCATAAAGCCGCTGGTGAAGAGCCAGAAGCTGTGGCCGGACATCTCCACGCCGTGCGCCCAGCCGTGGAACATCGCCAGGGCAGGCACTGCCAGCAGCAAGCGATTTTCAGTTTTAAACATCATCACGCCGCAGACCGCCAGCGAGGCGATAATCAGCATCTCCATGCCGCTGAAGCCGCCGAGCAGGCTGCCCGCAATAGCGCCAACGAGCATCATGCCGAGGGTGGCAAACGGCAGCAGGAGCTTGCGGCCGCTCAGTGCCGAGAGCACGCCTGCACCCGCCAGCATCAGCAGGTGATCGAGTCCGGTCAGCGGATGGAGAAAACCGGCCTGGAAGCTGTCGGCGCCGTGGGCGGGATGCGCGAGCGCGGGAACGGAAAAAGCCAGCAGTAACAGAGGGAGTAACTTGCGCATGATTAATCCTTAATGTGAATGAGCGTGAGAATGGCCGTGGCTGTGGGCATCGCTGGTGTAAGCGCCCGCTTCCGGTTCAAACGGCAGGCTGGCGTAGGTCACGTCCAGCCCGAACTGGCGCAGCATGTCGTCGAGAACGTGATCGTGGTGATAGCGCAGCTCGCCGGGCATAACCTGCAGCGGCACGTGGCGGTTGCCCAGGTGGTAGCAGGCGCGGGCGAGCAGGAACGGATCGGCACAGCGCACCACGGAAACCGACTCCGGAGCGGCGATCACTTCAATCACCTCGCTGCCGTCGTCGGTGGTCAGCAGGTCGCCCCCGCGCAGCAGCAGGCCGCGCGGCAGCATCAACCCGGCTTCACGACCGTCGTTAAGCGCCACGCGGGCGCGGCTTTTCACCCGCACGTCAATCGGCAGCGTGACGCTGGCGGTAGTCGGGTGCGCGTGGTCCAGACGTTGGGTCAAATAAATCATCATCACTCCTTAAAACAGGAAATAGCGTTGCGCCATCGGCAGAACGTCAGCCGGTTCGCTGGTAATCAGTTCGCCGTCGACGCGCACCTCGTAGGTTTGCGAGTCGACGGTGATATTGGGCTGCAGGCTGTTGTGGATCATGTCGGCCTTTTTCACCGTCCGGCAGCCTTTTACCACCGCCGTGGCGCTCTGCAGGCTGAGCTGCTGCGGGATGCCGTTCTCACTGGCGGCCTGCGAGATAAACGTCAGCCGGGTGGCGTGGCGCGCGGCGCCCAACGCGCCAAACATCGGGCGGTAATGCACCGGCTGCGGCGTGGGGATCGAGGCGTTGATATCGCCCATCGGCGCGCAGGCGATCATCCCGCCCTTGACGATGGCGGCGGGTTTGACGCCGAAGAACGCCGGGGACCAGACCACCAGATCCGCCAGCTTGCCCGCCTCAATCGAACCGATCTCATGGGCGATACCGTGGGTCAGCGCCGGGTTTATGGTGTATTTGGCGACGTAGCGCTTCACGCGGAAGTTGTCGTTATCGCCGGTCTCTTCCGGCAGCTCGCCGCGCTGGATCTTCATGCGGTGCGCAACCTGCCAGGTACGGATAATCACTTCCCCGACGCGGCCCATGGCCTGCGAGTCTGACGAGGTTAGCGAGAACGCGCCGATATCGTGCAGGACATCTTCGGCAGCGATGGTCTCCCGGCGAATGCGGGATTCGGCAAACGCTACGTCCTCGGCGATATCCGGATCGAGGTGATGGCAAACCATCAGCATGTCGAGATGCTCGTCGATGGTATTCACCGTGTAGGGCAGAGTCGGGTTGGTGGAGGAGGGCAGAATATTCGGGTGCGCGCAGGCGGTGATGATATCCGGCGCGTGGCCGCCGCCTGCGCCTTCGGTATGGAAAGTGTGGATGGTGCGCCCTGCGATGGCCGCCAGCGTGTCTTCGACAAACCCGGACTCGTTCAGCGTGTCGCTGTGCAGCGCCACCTGAATATCCATCTCTTCGGCCACCTCCAGCGAGCAGTTGATCGCCGCAGGCGTCGCGCCCCAGTCTTCGTGGATCTTCAGCCCGATAGCGCCGGCGGCAATCTGCTCGCGCAGGGCGTCCGGGTTGGAGCCGTTACCTTTGCCGAGCAGGCCGATATTCACCGGCAGCGTATCCGCAGCCTGCAGCATGCGGGCGATATACCACGGCCCCGGCGTGCAGGTGGTGGCGTTGGTGCCCGCTGCGGGGCCGGTGCCGCCGCCGATCATGGTCGTGACGCCGGAGACCAGCGCCTCTTCCGCCTGCTGCGGGCAGATCCAGTGGATGTGGGTGTCGATCCCGCCCGCGGTGACGATCTTCCCCTCGGCGGCAATCACTTCCGTTGCCGCGCCAATCGGGATCGTCACGCCGGGCTGAATGTCCGGATTACCGGCTTTGCCGACGGCGAAGATCCGCCCGTTCTTTACGCCGATATCGGCTTTTACGATCCCCCAGTGATCGACGATCAGCGCGTTGGTGAGAACCAGATCCACGCAGTCGTCTGCGGTCATCTGCCCCTGACCCATGCCGTCGCGGATCACCTTTCCGCCGCCGAATTTGACCTCTTCGCCGTAGACCGTGAGATCGTCTTCCACTTCGATCCACAGCTCGCTGTCGGCCAGCCGCACTTTATCGCCGGTGGTGGGGCCGAACATATCGGCATATGCCCGGCGTGAAATCTCAGCCATGTTTCACCTCGCCCATCACCTCGCCGCGAAAGCCGAAAATGCGCTGCGCGCCCGTGACCTGAACCAGCGTCACCTCACGCTTCTGGCCGGGCTCGAAGCGCACGGCGGTGCCCGCCGGGATATTCAGCCGGTAGCCTTTGGTGGCTTCCCGCTCGAACTTCAGGGCCGGGTTGACCTCGTAAAAGTGGTAATGCGATCCGACCTGGATCGGCCTGTCGCCGTGATTTTCGACAACCACGCTTTGGATTTCACGCCCGACGTTGATCGCAATCGTTCCGGGCTGGATCTGGTATTCACCTGGGATCATCGCGCGCTCCTTAGACGATCGGGTTATGGACGGTGACGAGCTTCGAACCGTCCGGGAAGGTGGCTTCGACCTGAATATCCGGGATCATCTCCGGCACGCCTTCCATTACCTGATCGCGCGTCAGGACGTGGCGGCCCGCCTCCATCAGCGAGGCGACGGTTTCGCCATCGCGCGCGCCCTCCATGATGAAGGCGCTGATCAGCGCGACCGATTCCGGGTAATTAAGCTTTACCCCGCGCGCAAGGCGGCGTTCGGCAACCAGCGCGGCGGTGAACAGCAACAGCTTGTCTTTTTCTCTGGGGGTCAGTTCCATAACGTTTCTCTTATGTCTGCCAGATACGCGGCGAACAGGCGGTTTTGGTGGTGAGAAGCGGGCGAAGCGACTGCCAGACGTCGCGCATCACCCGCTGGCAAATCAGGTTGTCATCGGAGAGAAAACGCACCGAAAGCAGATCGTCGGTGAGCGTTGCCCCCGCAAAGTGTTCCAGCGGCGCGAGCCGTTCGCGTACCGTGTCGAGATGTTCTTCATTGGCCGGATAGAACAGCAGCGTGCCGAGCCATGGATATCCGGCGACGGGCGTGAGATTGCCGTCGGCAAGGTGCTGACGCTCAATCAGGCGCGGTTCATCCTCAACCCAGACTTCAAGGCGGCTCTCCAGCGTGCCGTGGCTGAAGGTCTCATTGATCACCGGGCGCCCCAGACAATAAAGCTCCCACGCCAGCAGCGTGCTGGAGGTCTTCAGGTGGAAGACGGAGCGCAGCGCGGCATTTGCCCCGGGGAAGATAATGGTGTCCTGCGGCAGCCACTCCAGCGTGGAATCTTCCTCGAGATAAAAATGCTGACTCAGACGAGCCTGCGGGCCGCTGCTGCGATAGAACTTGCTGGCGCCGGGCATCGTGATAAGCACATGGCTTTTGGCGTCCAGCCGAACGGAAATGTCCAGCGTATCGCCGCCCACAATTCCGCCGGGCGGGTGCAGCAGATAAAGGTGGCAGGTTTCCCCTTCGGGATAAAATGGACGCTGAACGGTAAGCGGCCCGACGTGATGAGCGGAGTGCAGTAGGGTTTTCTCAGGGGTGTGACAAAACTGCAGGGCAAGCGACGCCTGCCAGCCTTTGTACGAATTATCAGTGACCTGAGCTGCTAACATGCTGCATCCATCTGCTCATCATCGGGGTCGTTTCAGTATGCCCTGGCAGAAATGAAGGCTGTCATATGAGTCGCTTATGGATGGCGGTTAAGACGAAACAAAAAAGCACGCCCCGGGGGACGTGCTGTCTGACAAACATCGCGATGCCGTTATTTCAGGTGCTCATGCAGCGCTGCGCCTGCCTGCTCCAGGGCAACTTTAACCGTTGGCTCCTGGCTCAGCGGGTTAAGCAGGCCGTAATCGTGGATCATGCCGTTATAGCGCGTGACGGTCACCGGGACGCCAGCCGCATCCAGCTTACGCCCGAATGCTTCACCTTCATCCCGCAGAACGTCCAGCTCAGCTGTCTGAATCAGCGTCTCCGGGAAACCTTTCAACTGCGCGGCGCTGGCGCGAAGCGGAGAGGCCAGGATATTGTTGCGGTCGGCAGCGCTGGTGGTGTAGTTATCCCAGAACCATTTCATCATGTTTTTCGACAGGAAATAGCCGTTCTCGAACTGGTTATACGAGGAAGTATCAAAATTCGCATCGGTCACAGGCCAGAGCATGACGTTGTAGCGAATTTTTGGCCCATTAAATTGTTTTGCCTGCAGCGCCACGGAAGCCACCATATTGCCGCCCACGCTGTTACCGACCAGACCCAGACGGCTACCGTCCACGCCAATTTCCTGACCGTGTTCGGCTACCCATTTTGTCGCTTCATAGGCCTGATTGATGGCCACCGGGAAATGGGCCTCAGGTGACGGCGTGTAATCAACGTAAACCGCTGCGGCGCCTGATGCGCGAACCAGATCGCGGATTAAGCGTTCATGGGTTGGGTAATCGCCCAGCACCCAACCGCCGCCGTGGAAGAACATAAATGCCGGGAGCGTGCCGGTCGCGTTTTCAGGTTTCACTATTTTCAGTTTGATCGCCTGACCATTTACCTGGATCGTTTTTTCTGAAACCTGAGCGGGCGGCAGTTTTGCGCCTTGCTGCGCGCCGATCAGTACCTGCCGGGCCTCCTGCGGGGTCATCTGTTCCATTGGCTTACCCTTGCCGGAATTCAAAACATTAAGAAACGCCTGTACGCCTGCGGTCGGAGCTGGGGTATTGGTGGTTTGAGCGGATGCAGCAGCTGACGCGAAGACGGAAGAAACCAGGATGGCGGTTAGTGTTTTCATGGTGGTACCTCTTTAAGCGCATTTGATCGGATGAGATAACTAAATATCGTGCTACTTAGTTGCTGGCATAATACTTGCGCGCAAGATACTTTTAGTCAAACATTATTTATAATTTTTTTTAGGCAACAGATTCGGAGTTGATAGAAAAATGAAAGAAAACAAAACGCTAGATGATTTACTTTGCTTCTCGCTGTACTCGGTCACCAATGCGTTTGTTCGCCAGTATCGTCCCCTACTACAAGAGATGGATTTGACCTACCCGCAATTCGTTGTTTTGATGGCGCTTTATGAGAAAGACAACATTCCACTTCGCGATCTCAGCGATAAGACGTTTTTTGATTCGGGCACATTGACGCCGCTTGTACAAAAGCTTGAGGCAAAAGGATTCCTCAACCGTATCGCGGTTGTGGGGGATGAAAGGATGAAAAATGTCGTGCTGACCGATAAGGCGAAAGAACTGAAAAAACGGGTGATGGCATTGCCGGACCAGATTCGCTGCAGCATGCGGATGAACGATGATGAGCTTGATATGCTAAAAAAACTTTCCCGAACGCTGCTGGACGATTTGTAAGAACCCTTCGGTGGGGGGGAACCCACCGAAGCGATGTGTCGTTACCGATAGTCCTCCGCATCCACATCATACCCGGACGGCTCCCAGCGGATCGCCAGCAGCGATGCCAGGCCGATAAACGGCGCCAGCGCAATCACCCAGAACACGGCGGTGTCGAGCGACGCCACCAGCAGCGGGAACAGGAACAGCGACAGCGTAGAACTACTGCGCATCAGCGTCTGGTTGAGACCCACGCCCACGCCGCGCAGCGAGGTCGGGTAGCTCAGCGAGGCGAACGTCATGGTATGCGCGCCCGGGCCAAAGCCCTGACCGAAAAGGAATAGCGCCAGCATCGCCACGGCAAGCACGCCTTCAGAGGCACCTTCCGGTCGGCCAATCAGCGCCAGGCCAAGCAATGCGACAAGCTGGCAGGCATAACCCGCAAGCGACATCCGCCAGGCGCCGAAGCGCGGCACATAGCGTACCGCCAGCAGTCCGCCGACGAAGGCAAACAGCAGGTTAAGCGCCAGAGAAATGAGAATGGTGGTGAGCATCGACTGGACAAAGAAGCTGGAGATGATCACAGGCAGGCCAAACGCCACGGCGTTATAGGCAAACGACGAGACGACGGACAGCAGCGTGGCGAGCGTCGTGCGGCGTAAGTAGACGCCGCGAAACAGATTCAGATAGTTTGACCATTTCGCTTTATTCACGACGGGTGCAGGCTGGCCGAGCGCATCCTGCGGGACGTGGGCGTTAATATTGTACGACTGCCGCAAAATCGACGCCGCCTCCTTCAGATTGCCCTGATTCGCCGCCCATACCGGCGATTCGCTCATATAGCGGCTGCGGATGGCGATAATCACCAGCGCTGGCACTGCACCAAAGCCGAGAATTAAACGCCACAGCCAGTCGCTGTGGCTTTCCGGCAGCACGGCGTAGAAGAACAGCACCAGCAGGTAGGAGACGCTGATGGCGGCATACCAGGTGGGGCACCACATCGCGACGCTGGAGGCTTTGTTTCCCGGACCTTTCAGCCTGGCGAACTCGCTTAAAAACGCCATCGCCACGGGAAGGTCGATCCCGACCCCAAGCCCCATCACAAAGCGGGCACCCGCCAGCACATATTCGTTCGGGGCCAGCGCACAGGCGATGGCGGCCACCACGAAGAACACCATATCAGCCATAAAAACGCGGTAGCGCCCGATTTTATCCGTGAGGTAACCGCCGAGCAGCGCCCCGACAATCGCGCCAAAGGTAATTGCCGAGGCCACCATACCGGTCCCGGCGGGCGTCAGGTTAAATTCGCGGGTGATATCTTTTATGCCGAAGGCCAGCGCGCCCAGATCGTAAGCATCGAGGAAAATCCCGCCCAGCGCGATACCGACCACGATGCGGGCATTGGCCCGGCCCTGTGAGCCGTCATTAACGAGGCGTGATACATCCGAAGCGCTGCGCACCCACTTGATGTCGCCATCGGGGTGTTTTTCTGCCGTTGAAAGGGGAGTTGTTTCTGTGATTTCAGCCATTTTCTTCTAATGTGGTTGTGTTGTGTCATTAACAGTTACCACAGGCAGAAGGTGACCAAAATCACATTTGGCTATAAGGCATAACTAACCCTTACGGCGCGTCTTTTTTCTTCCTCTTGAGCTTCGTCCAGATTTTGGTCTCCTGACGACGCCACAGGCGCTGAATATTATCGTGATGACGCAGCAGGATAAGGCAGGAGAGCATCGACACAGGGAAGGTGAACTGAGGTTTAAACCACCAGACGTAGAACGGGGCGATCAGCGCGCTGACGATGGCGCCCAGCGACGAATAGCCGCTCAGCAGAATGGTCAGTAGCCAGGTCCCGGCCATCACGCCGGTTAGGTCCCAGCCGATAGGCGCAATGGCACCAAAGGCGGTCGCCACGCCTTTGCCACCTTTAAAACCGAAGAATACGGGCCAGATGTGGCCGACACATGCCGCAATAGCAATAAGCCCCAGCCAGAACGGCGTGACGCCCAGCGCATACGCGCCCCAGACGGGCAGCATCCCTTTCAGAACATCAAAAATCAAAACCGCTACGGCTGCTCCCTTGCCACCAATTCGTAGTACGTTGGTCGCCCCCGGATTCCCGGAACCATTTTCACGCGGGTCGGGTAACCCGGCGATGCGGCAGACCAGAATGGCGCTGGAGATTGAGCCGCAAAGATAGGCGAGGAGGATCATTCCAGGCGCGATTGCACTCATAACGCTGTTCCGTTTTGAAAATGTATCTGTATTCTCAGCATCTGTGGATAATACGCATAATTCGCCGGAAGTGGTATCCGGTTTAGCCAAAAAGCAGGCAGGTCGTGATGGATATTGTATTTATAGAGCAACTTTCGGTAATCACCACAATTGGTGTTTACGACTGGGAACAGACCATCGAGCAGAAGCTGGTGTTCGATATCGAAATGGGATGGGATAATCGCAAATCGGCAAAAAGCGATGACGTGAACGACTGTCTCAGCTATGCCGACATCAGTGAAACGGTCATCGCCCACGTTGAAGGGCAGCGTTTTGCGCTGGTCGAACGGGTGGCGGAAGAAGTCGCAGAATTGCTGCTGAAAAAATTCAACTCACCGTGGGTGCGCATCAAGCTGAGCAAGCCGGGCGCGGTGGCGCGAGCCGCCAACGTTGGCGTCATCATTGAGCGTGGCACAAATCTGAAAGGCAAGAATTAACGTCATAATTGCTAAACCAATTTAGGTTATACCGGTCTTAAAGCTGTATCTTTCACGGTAGCCGTTGGGGCGACCGTTTTTTTATATCTTTTTAGGGGTTTATAGATGAGCGATATGCACTCGCTGCTGGTGGCGGCAATACTGGGTGTGGTCGAAGGATTGACGGAGTTTTTACCGGTTTCCAGTACCGGCCATATGATTATCGTTGGCCATCTGCTGGGCTTTGAAGGCGATACCGCCAAAACGTTTGAAGTGGTTATCCAGCTGGGTTCGATTCTGGCGGTGGTGGTGATGTTCTGGCGCCGTCTGTTTGGCCTGATCGGTATCCATTTTGGCCGTCCGCCGCAGCACGAAGGGATGAGTAAAGGTCGCCTGTCGCTGATCCATATTTTGCTCGGGATGATCCCGGCGGTGGTGCTGGGTCTGGTTTTCCACGACGCCATCAAATCGCTGTTTAACCCGATTAACGTGATGTACGCGCTGGTGGTGGGCGGCTTCCTGCTGATCGCCGCGGAAGTGCTGAAGCCAAAAACGCCGCGCGCGGAAGGGCTGGACGATATGACGTATCGTCAGGCGTTTATCATTGGCTGCTTCCAGTGTCTGGCGCTGTGGCCGGGCTTCTCGCGTTCAGGCGCAACCATCTCCGGCGGGATGCTGATGGGCGTAAGCCGTTACGCCGCGTCAGAGTTCTCGTTCCTGCTGGCGGTGCCGATGATGATGGGTGCCACCGCGCTTGACCTCTATAAAAGCATCGGTTTCCTCACTACGGGCGACATTCCGATGTTTGCCGTTGGCTTCATCACCGCGTTTATCGTGGCGCTGATTGCCATCAAAACCTTCCTGCAGCTGATTAAGCGTATCTCGTTCATTCCGTTCGCGATCTATCGCTTTATCGTTGCCGCTGCGGTGTACGTGGTCTTCTTCTGACCGATAGCCCTCAGTCTTTTGGCTGAGGGCAGTGTTTTTCCTTCCAGTCAGACACCGCCTGAATTCGCCGTTTCGTGAGTTCTTCGCGAATTTCCGGACCTTTGAATCCCGCCTCGACAACGTCCTTCGTCGGCACCGCTTTTGCTACCTCCCAGGCTTTACGCAGTAAACGCCCCTGCGGATAATCGCACGCTTCAAACCCGGTACGCCCGCGTACGTCAGCCTCGCTGGTGAGCGCAATCTGCTCCACGCGCTGCGGTTTGCGCCAGGCGTCGATGTTATCGAAAAGCTTAACGATGGTGGCCGGTTTGAGGATGGGGAAGGTGTGGATCAAATCGTGAAATTCAGCGACCAGTTTCGCCAGATCGCGGATTTCGTTCGGCACGCGCAGGCGCTGGCACAGCCCTTCGACAAGCTTCACCCCTGCCGGGCCGTGCCCGTGATGCCGAGGCCAAAGCTCTTTTGGCGTTAGGCCTTTGCCGAGATCGTGGCACAGGGTGGAAAAGCGCACGTCCACGTCAGGGCTGAGCATGGCCGCCATGCTCAGGGTCATCAGCGTGTGTACGCCGGTATCAATTTCCGGGTGCCATTTCGCCGGAGCAGGCACGCCAAACAGCGCGTCTATTTCCGGGAACAGCACCTTCAGCGCGCCGCAGTCGCGAAGGACCTGGAAAAAGACCTGCGGGTTGCGCGTTGTGAGAGCATTTTCCGTTTCTTTCCAGACGCGCTCTGGCGTCAGGTGTTCAAGCTCGCCCGCCTCGGTCATGGCGGTCATCAGCGCCATGGTTTCATCGGCAATACGGAAGCTGAGATGGGCGTAGCGTGCGGCAAAGCGCGCCACGCGCAGGACGCGGAGCGGATCTTCAGAAAACGCCGGGGAGACGTGACGTAAAAGACGGTTGCGCAGATCGTCCTGGCCGCCATAAGCGTCAACGATCTGGCCGTTCTCGTCCTGCGCCAGCGCGTTGATGGTGAGATCGCGGCGCAGAAGATCTTCCTCCAGCGTGACGTCCGGCGCGGCATAGCAGGTAAAGCCCGTGTAGCCCGAACCCGATTTCCGCTCGGTACGCGCCAGTGCATATTCTTCACGACTTTTCGGGTGGAGGAATACGGGAAAATCGCGGCCTACCTGCTGGTAGCCCGCGTCGAGCATCTCTTCCGGGGTGGCGCCAACCACCACCCAGTCTTTATCTTTGACCGGCAGACCTAACAACGCATCACGTACCGCACCACCGACCAGATAACTTTTCACGCCCAACTCTCCCGTTTTCTCTTTTCCAGAATGATACGTAAGTCTGGCAGAGAAGACGAATTAGTTCATCCAGCGGTCTTTACGCTTACGGCTTGGGATCAGGTGCGGCAGAACCAGGCCCAGCACCAGACCGACGCCCAGCACGCCGCCGCCATACATAAACCACTGCATGATGATGGTGCGCTGTTTATCGTCGAGCTGCAGATTGGCGGCATTCACTTTCTTCTGCGCGACAATCAGCTCGTTTTTCAGTTTCTGGTTCTCTTCTTTCAGACCGTTAATCACACCGTCGCTTTGCGCTACTTTCTGCTGCATTTCAGCGGTGCGCTGGTTCCAGGTGCCGTCGATGTTGTTCAGCTTGTCGGTCAGGGTCTTTACCTGGTTTTCCAGATCGGGAACGCGCGTGCGCAGGCTTGGCACGGTGCTGAGCTCTTTCAGCGGGATCCAGGAAGTACGACCGGTACTGTCGCGAACCTGACCGTAATTGGTGTCCGCGTTGGTCTGTAACAGGGTGACTTCCTCGCCGGCATTCACCGTGCCCACGAGGCGGTAATTATCTCCGGGGCCACTGCGTACCCAGGTGTTCAGTTCGTCAGAAACGTAACGCTTTTCTTCAGCGTGCACTGCGGTTGCGGCGCTAAAAGCGAGTAAAGTAAGTCCAATCAGGCGTAATTTAAGCATCATTAGTCGTTATTTTCATAAATAGTGGAACGATAGTAGTGGCAACAGTGTCTCTACGCAAAGCATTCGTCAGCAATCAGAATCATCTGTGTCACGACTCTACACATTTACGCCCGACAAATTGCTCATTGCATGGCAATTTGGCGCAAAATACTATGTACTGACAAATAAATGGCGAGGAAGTTCGCCCTCATTGACGCGTCTGTGACGCCCGCAAAAGTACAAGGCTATGGCTCAGGAAATCGAATTAAAATTTATCGTCGAAAAAGACAGCGTTGACGCACTCCGCCAGCATCTGCATACGCTTTCCGGCGAACACCATGCACCGGTACAACTGCTTAATATCTATTACGAAACGCCAGACAACTGGCTGCGCCGCCACGATATGGGGCTGCGCATCCGTGGCGCGAGCGGGCGCTACGAGATGACGATGAAAATTGCCGGCCGCGTGGTCGGCGGTTTACATCAGCGCCCGGAATACAATATCGACATCAGTAAGCCAGAACTTGAGCTGGAACGTTTCCCGGCGGAAGTCTGGCCGGAAGGCGAGCTGCCTTCCGCGCTGGCGGAACAGGTACAGCCGCTGTTCAGCACAGATTTCTGGCGCGAGAAATGGCTGGTGACGGAAGGCAACAGCCGCATCGAAATCGCCCTCGATCTGGGTGAGGTGAAGGCAGGGGAATTCCAGGAACCGATTTGCGAACTGGAGCTTGAGCTGCTGGAAGGGGACGCAAATGACGTTCTGAAGCTGGCGCGCAGGCTGGTGAACCATTCCGGATTACGCCAGGGGAGCTTGAGCAAAGCCGCGCGGGGTTACCATCTGGCCGCCGGAAATGCGCCACGCGTGCTGAAAGAGACGACCATTTTGCACGTTGCGCCGAAAGCCAGCGTTGAACAGGGTCTGGAAGCCGCGCTGGAGCTGGCGCTTTCTCAGTGGCAGTACCACGAAGAGCTGTGGGTGCGAAATGTGAAAAACGCGAAATCCCACGTGCTCGCGGCGATTGCCCTGGTGCGCCATACCCTGGCGCTGTTCGGCGGTATCGTTCCTCGCAAAGCGAGCGCTCACTTACGCGATCTGCTGACGCAAACCGAAACGCTGATGCTCTCGGACGTCTCGGCGCAAACGGCGATCTACAGCCCGCAGGCCGCTTCGGCAAAACTGGCGCTGACCGAGTTTCTGGTGACGCGCGGCTGGCACGCCTTCCTGGATGCGAAAGCCGAGGCCAAAATCGCGGAAAACTTTAAACGTTTCGCAGATATTCATCTTTCCCGTCATGCGGCCGAACTGAAAAGCACCTTTGCGTATCCGCTCGGCGATAAGTATGGCGATCAGCTTCCCCGTCTTTCGCGCAACATCGACAGCATGCTGCTCCTTTCCGGTGCCTACGATGGTCCAAAGGCGCAGGCGTGGCTGGAAAACTGGCAGGGGCTGAAGCATGCCATCGAAACCCGTCAGCATATCGAGATAGAGCATTTCCGTAACGAGGCCATTTCGCAGGATCCGTACTGGCTGCACAGCGGAAAACGTTAACTCTGGCAAGGAACCCCTATAATGCCGCTTTCTTCAGCGTTACAGCAGCAGTGGCAGAACGTTTGCGAACGTCTGCCTGAGTCATTACCGGCGTCATCGTTAAGCGAGCAGGCGAAGAGCGTGCTCGCCTTCAGTGATTTTGTGCAGGAAAGCATCGCCGTCTACCCGGACTGGCTGGCGGAGCTTGAAAACGCACCGCCGCAGGCGGACGAGTGGCGGCACTATGCCGGCTGGCTGCAGGCCGCACTCGAAGACGTAGCGGATGAAGCGACGCTGATGCGCGTCCTGCGCCATTTCCGCCGTCGGGTGATGGTGCGCATTGCCTGGGCTCAGGCGCTGGAGCTGGTGAGCGAAGAGAGCACGCTGCAGCAGTTAAGCGAGCTGGCGCAAACGCTGATTGTCGCCGCGCGCGACTGGCTCTATGCCGCCTGCTGTAAAGAGTGGGGCACGCCGTGCAGCGAGGAAGGGGTTCCTCAGCCGCTGCTGATTCTGGGGATGGGCAAGCTGGGCGGCTGCGAACTGAACTTCTCCTCCGATATCGACCTGATTTTCGCGTGGCCCGAGAACGGCTCCACGCGCGGCGGTCGTCGCGAGCTGGACAACGCCCAGTTCTTTACCCGCCTCGGTCAGCGTCTGATTAAGGCGCTGGATCAGCCGACGCAGGACGGCTTTGTTTACCGCGTGGACATGCGCCTGCGTCCGTTTGGCGACAGTGGACCTCTGGTGCTGAGCTTTGCCGCGCTGGAGGATTACTACCAGGAGCAGGGGCGCGACTGGGAGCGCTATGCGATGGTCAAAGCGCGGATCATGGGCGACAGCGACGACGCTTACGCTAACGAACTGCGCGCCATGCTGCGCCCGTTCGTGTTCCGTCGCTATATCGACTTCAGCGTCATCCAGTCCCTGCGTAATATGAAAGGGATGATCGCCCGTGAGGTTCGCCGTCGCGGGCTTAAGGACAACATCAAGCTCGGCGCGGGCGGTATTCGCGAAATCGAATTTATCGTTCAGGTCTTCCAGCTTATTCGCGGCGGGCGTGAGCCGTCGTTACAGTCCCGCTCGCTATTGCCGACGCTGAGCGCCATCGAGCAGCTTCATCTGCTGCCGGACGGCGACGCGCAAACCCTGCGCGAGGCCTATCTTTTCCTGCGACGTCTGGAAAACCTGCTGCAAAGCATCAACGACGAACAGACCCAGACCCTGCCGGGCGATGATCTTAATCGGGCGCGCCTGGCCTGGGGCATGCGCGTGGATGACTGGTCTACGCTGACCGAACGGCTGGACGCTCACATGGCGGGCGTGCGCCGCATCTTTAACGAGCTGATCGGTGATGACGAAAGTGAATCGCAGGACGATGCGCTTTCCGAGCACTGGCGCGAGCTGTGGCAGGACGCGCTTCAGGAAGATGACACCACGCCGGTACTGACGCATTTAACCGACGACGCCCGCCATCGCGTGGTGGCGCTGATCGCGGATTTCCGTCTCGAACTGAACAAACGGGCAATCGGCCCGCGTGGTCGTCAGGTGCTGGATCACCTGATGCCGCATCTGCTGAGCGAGGTCTGCTCGCGGGCGGACGCGCCGGTGCCGCTGTCGCGCATGATGCCGCTGCTGAGCGGGATTATTACGCGCACCACGTATCTGGAGCTTCTGAGCGAGTTCCCGGGGGCGCTGAAGCATCTGATTACGCTCTGCGCCGCCTCGCCGATGGTGGCCAACAAGCTGGCGCGCTATCCGCTGCTGTTGGATGAACTGCTCGACCCGAATACGCTGTATCAACCCACGGCGACGGATGCCTACCGGGACGAGCTGCGTCAGTATCTGCTGCGCGTGCCGGAAGAAGACGAAGAGCAGCAGCTGGAGGCGCTGCGCCAGTTTAAGCAGGCTCAGATGCTGCGCGTGGCGGCGGCGGACATCGCCGGAACGCTGCCGGTGATGAAAGTGAGCGATCACTTAACCTGGCTCGCGGAGGCGATCATCGACGCGGTAGTGCAGCAGGCGTGGGTGCAGATGGTGGCCCGCTACGGCCAGCCGAAGCACCTTGCTGATCGTGAGGGGCGAGGGTTTGCCGTGGTGGGTTACGGCAAGCTCGGCGGCTGGGAGCTGGGATACAGCTCCGATCTGGATTTAATCTTCCTGCACGACTGCCCGGTTGACGTGATGACCGACGGTGAGCGTGAAATTGACGGGCGTCAGTTCTACCTGCGCCTGGCGCAGCGCATCATGCACCTGTTCAGCACCCGCACCTCGTCGGGCATTTTGTATGAAGTCGATGCGCGCCTGCGTCCGTCCGGCGCGGCGGGCATGCTGGTCACCTCGACGGAGTCCTTCGCCGATTACCAGAAGAATGAAGCCTGGACATGGGAACATCAGGCGCTGGTGCGCGCTCGCGTGGTGTATGGCGATCCGCAGCTCAAAACGCAGTTTGACGTCATCCGCAAGGAGGTTATGACTACCGTGCGTGATGGCAGCACGCTGCAAACGGAAGTGCGCGAGATGCGCGAAAAAATGCGCGCGCACTTGGGCAATAAACACCGCGATCGCTTTGATATTAAAGCCGACGAGGGCGGGATTACCGATATTGAGTTCATTACCCAGTATCTGGTGCTGCTTCACGCCCACGACAAGCCGAAGCTGACCCGCTGGTCGGATAACGTGCGCATTCTGGAACTGCTGGCGCAAAACGACATCATGGACGAGCAGGAGGCGCAGGCTTTAACCCGCGCCTACACGACGCTTCGCGATGAGCTTCATCACCTGGCGTTGCAGGAGCAGCCGGGGCACGTGGCGCTGGACTGTTTTGTCGCAGAACGCGCTCAGGTAACGGCCAGCTGGCAGAAGTGGCTGGTGGAACCGTGCGTAACAAATCAAGTGTGATATTATCGCGCGCAAATTGTGAATCTTTCTGGAGTCAGGAATGAAAGTAACACTGCCAGAGTTTGAACGTGCTGGAGTTATGGTTGTTGGGGATGTGATGCTGGATCGCTACTGGTATGGACCGACCAGCCGCATCTCTCCGGAAGCACCGGTACCGGTGGTTAAGGTCGACACCATTGAAGAGCGTCCCGGCGGCGCGGCAAACGTGGCGATGAACATTGCCTCTCTGGGCGCGCAGTCGCGTCTGGTGGGCTTGACCGGCATCGACGATGCGGCGCGCGCGCTGAGCAAGTCGCTGGCGGACGTGAACGTGAAGTGCGACTTCGTTTCTGTTCCGACCCACCCAACGATTACGAAACTGCGCGTGCTGTCGCGCAACCAGCAGCTGATCCGCCTCGACTTTGAAGAAGGATTCGAAGGCGTTGATCCCGAGCCGCTGCACGAGCGTATCAACCAGGCGCTGGGCAATATCGGCGCGCTGGTGCTGTCCGACTACGCCAAAGGCGCGCTGGCGAGCGTGCAGACGATGATTCAGCTGGCGCGTAAAGCCAACGTACCGGTGCTGATCGACCCGAAAGGGACCGATTTTGAGCGCTATCGCGGCGCAACCCTGCTGACGCCAAACCTCTCCGAATTTGAAGCGGTGGCGGGCAAATGCAAAACCGAGGAAGAGCTGGTTGAGCGCGGCATGAAGATCATTGCTGACTTCGAATTATCTGCGCTTCTGGTGACCCGCTCCGAGCAGGGGATGACGCTGCTGCAGCCGGGCAAAGCGCCGCTGCATATGCCAACCCAGGCGCAGGAAGTGTACGACGTGACCGGTGCCGGTGACACGGTGATCGGCGTGCTGGCGGCGACGCTGGCAGCGGGTAATTCTCTGGAAGAGGCGTGCTACTTCGCTAACGCCGCGGCGGGCGTGGTCGTGGGTAAACTCGGGACCTCAACCGTTTCGCCAATCGAGCTGGAAAACGCGGTGCGTGGTCGCGCGGATACTGGTTTTGGCGTCATGACCGAAGACGAGCTGAAGGTAGCCGTCGCCGCCGCGCGCAAGCGTGGTGAAAAAGTGGTGATGACCAACGGCGTGTTCGACATTCTGCACGCTGGCCACGTTTCGTATCTGGCGAATGCGCGCAAGCTGGGCGATCGCCTGATTGTGGCGGTCAACAGCGATGCCTCGACGAAACGCCTGAAGGGTGAAACGCGTCCGGTGAACCCGCTCGAGCAGCGTATGATTGTGCTCGGTGCGCTGGAAGCGGTGGACTGGGTGGTGTCGTTTGAAGAAGATACCCCGCAGCACCTGATTGCCGGCATTCTGCCGGACCTGCTGGTGAAAGGCGGCGATTACAAGCCGGAGCAAATCGCGGGCAGCGAAGAAGTCTGGGCCAACGGCGGCGAGGTGATGGTGCTCAACTTTGAGGACGGGTGCTCAACCACCAACATCATCAAGAAGATTCAGAAAGACAGTAAGTAAAAAAACGGGCCGTTTGGCCCGTTTTTTTTCACCCTCTCCCTGTGGGAGAGGGCTGGGGTGAGGGCATCAGGCCGCACTTACTCCTGGTCATCCACCGGCGGAATGGCCGGTGCCGGCTTCACTTCTTCCG
This sequence comes from Enterobacter sp., assembly GCF_977039595.1. Taxonomy (NCBI): domain Bacteria; kingdom Pseudomonadati; phylum Pseudomonadota; class Gammaproteobacteria; order Enterobacterales; family Enterobacteriaceae; genus Enterobacter; species Enterobacter sp. Next base: position 32,768 of record NZ_CDRQYH010000011.1, on the reverse strand, counting down.
GCGCATTGCGGTTTTCCAGCTCGGTCAGACGCTGTTCCAGCAGCGCCAGCTTCTCGCGGGTGCGCAGCAGAACCTGGGTCTGCACGTCAAACTCTTCGCGACTGACTAAATCAAGGCGAACCAACTGCGCCTGCAGCGTCTGGCGGATTTTCTTTTCTACGTCATCACCAAATTCACGAATGCCTTTTGGCATAGATTCATGAACCTGACGCGCGATCTGCTCAATTTTTTTCGGGTCAATCATTGTCGTTTCCCTTGATGGAAAGGTGTTAGTGTCCATTGTAGCGCGTCATGCCCGGGGTAAACAAAATTGTTTGATGCTTATGCATTGCCCAGGATAATCAATAGCGTTATAGTTATCTCGCTTATTCTCAGGGCGGGGCGAAATTCCCCACCGGCGGTAAATCAGCGTGACGCTGAAAGCCCGCGAGCGCTTTGGGTGAATACTCAAAGGTCAGCAGATCCGGTGTAATTCCGGGGCCGACGGTTAGAGTCCGGATGGGAGAGAGTAACGATCAAGTCGGGCATGGGCCCGCTCACGTTATCTTTTTGCCGCTTATACGGCGCTCCTAAGACTGCCCTGATTCTGGTAACCATAATGTTAATGAGGTTTTTTTACCATGAATCAGACGCTACTTTCCTCTTTTGGCACTTCAACTCAACGTGTTGAACATGCACTGGATGCACTGCGCGAAGGCCGCGGTGTGATGGTGCTTGACAATGAAAACCGTGAAAACGAAGGCGATATGATTTTCGCCGCCGAAAACATGACCGTTGAACAGATGGCGCTGACCATCCGTCACGGCAGCGGCATCGTATGCCTGTGTATTACTGAAGATCGTCGTAAGCAGCTCGAGCTGCCGATGATGGTCGAAAACAACACCAGCGCCTTTGGTACCGGTTTTACCGTGACCATTGAAGCGGCGCATGGCGTGACCACCGGTGTGTCTGCGGCTGACCGTCTGACTACCGTACGTACCGCCATTGCTGATGATGCGAAGCCATCCGATCTGCATCGTCCAGGCCACGTCTTCCCGCTGCGCGCGCAGGCGGGCGGCGTGTTGACCCGCGGCGGTCACACCGAAGCGACGATCGACCTGGTGACGCTGGCGGGCTTCAAACCTGCCGGTGTGCTGTGTGAACTGACCAACGATGACGGCACCATGGCGCGCGCGCCGGAGTGCATCACCTTTGCCCGTCTGCACAATATGCCGGTGGTAACGATTGAAGATCTGGTCGAGTATCGCCAGGCGCACGAGCGCAAAGCCAGCTGATAATAAAAACGCCGGGATGTCCCGGCGTTTTTTTACCCGATTCCTGCGGTCTGCAGCAGAACCAGACTTAATCCCATCACCGACATTCCGCACAGCACGCCATAGCTGGGGTTGTTGTTAGGATCGATCTCCTTCGCCAGCGGCATCAGCTCATCCACCGAAAGCGCAACCATGATCCCGGCAACCGCTGCCATAATCGCTGCCATCACTACCGGAGAGACCAGGCTACCAAGGATCAGCCAGGCCAGCACGCCGCCAAGGATTTCGGCCATCCCGGAAATACCGGCCCAGAACACCGCGGTGCGTTTCGATCCCGTTGCGGCATACACGGGTCCGGCAACGGCCAGTCCTTCAGGAATATTGTGTAAGGCGACCGCCAACGCGATGCCAAAGCCCATCTCAAGATTGCTGCTGGCCGTCACGTAGGTGGCGACGCCTTCCGGGAAGTTATGCAGGCTGATGCCAAGCGTTAACAGCACGGCGGTACGCTTGATATTGCGCGGCATGGGCGTCACGTTTTTTTGCATTAAATCCTGCGGATGGGCGTGCGGCAGCATTCGATCGAGGGCAAAGTATCCCAGCAGGCCAAAGACAAACATGCCGTAGCCCAGCAGCGGAGACATGCCTTCCGTGCCCAGCGCGGCAGGGAGCATTTCCATCAGGGAGATGAGCAACATGATCCCGGCAGCAAAGCCCAGTGAGAAGGCCAGCACGCGGTTAGAGGGCTTTTGGCCGAGCACGCCGAGAAGCGCACCGATGAAGGTCGCGGCGCCCGCCAGTATGGTCAGGATCAGAGGGACTGACATGCATTGCTCCTTATGATAATGATTCTCATTAATATAAATGATTCATTTCTGGCAAAGCGAGGGGGAAAACCCGGCTTTACACATTCCTTACATTCAAATTTCCTGATGATGATCTTCACGCTTATCTGCGTTCATCTTTGCCGGATTGCGCGTAATGTAGCACCATTAAATTGACACCTTCCGTAAGGATATCACCATGACTTCTTCACGTATGCCAGCCCTGTTTTTAGGCCACGGTAGCCCTATGAACGTTCTGGAAGACAACGTCTATACCCGCGCCTGGCGTCATCTGGGCGAGACGCTACCGCGTCCGAAAGCGATCGTGGTGGTATCTGCGCACTGGTTTACCCGTGGGACGGGCGTGACCGCCATGGAAGCGCCAAAAACCATTCATGATTTTGGCGGCTTCCCGCAGGCGCTTTACGACACGCATTATCCGGCCCCCGGCTCGCCCGAGCTGGCACAAAGGCTGGTGGATTTGCTGGCGCCTGTCCCTGTGACGCTGGATAAAGAGGCCTGGGGCTTTGACCACGGCTCCTGGGGCGTGCTTATTAAAATGTATCCTGATGCGGATATTCCGATGGTGCAGTTGAGCATCGACAGCACCAAACCGGCCGCCTGGCATCTGGAGATGGGCCGCAAGCTGGCGACCCTGCGTGATGAAGGCATCATGCTGGTGGCGAGCGGCAACGTGGTGCATAACCTGCGTACCGCACGCTGGCACGGTGAGAATACGCCCTACCCGTGGGCGACCGCCTTTAACGACTATGTTAAAGCGAACCTGACCTGGCAGGGGCCGGCTGAGGCGCATCCGCTGGTGAACTATCTGGATCATGAGGGCGGTTCGCTTTCTAACCCGACCCCGGAGCACTTCCTGCCGCTGCTGTACGTACTTGGCGCGTGGGATGGTCAGGAGCCGGTTACGATCCCGGTCGACGGTATTGAGATGGGCAGTTTGAGTATGCTATCGGTGCAGGTGGGATAATAAAAGCAAAACGGCAACGTCAGGTTGCCGTTTTTAGTCTTTCCACCCTCTCCCTGTGGAGAGGGCTGGGGTGAGGGCATCAGGCCGCAGTCTTACTCCACGAAAATGTGCGGATAGAACCGCGACAGATCCTGCGTGATCAGTGCGCGATCTTCGCGAATGCCAATTCCGGCAGGCTGATCGTTGATGAGCCAGCTGCCAATCAGCGTATAGCTGTCGCCAAATTTTGGAAGTTGATAGAACTCCTGGACGATCATCCCTTCTTCGCCGTACGGCCCTTCAACCGCTTCCAGCGTCTTGCCGTTTTCGATAATCGACACGTTCGCGCCTTCGCGGGAGAAGATCGGCTTAACGACGTACTTCTCCATTTGCGGGTAATCATCTTCTGCAAAGTACGCCGGCAGCAGGTTCGGATGGTTCGGGAACATCTCCCAGAGCATCGGCAGCAGGGCTTTGTTGGAGATAATGCTCTTCCATGCCGGCTCAAGCCAGCGCACGCCAGCATCTTCCAGCTTGGTGGAGAACATCTCGCGCAGCATGTATTCCCACGGGTAGAGCTTGAACAGGTTGCTGATCACCTGGTCCTGCATGTCCGTGAACTGACCTTTTTCACCGAGGCCAATATCCTCAATATAGAGGAACTCGGTCGCCACCTCCGCTTCAGCGGCGCAATCCTGCAGATACTGAACCGTGCCACGGTCTTCTTCCGTGTCGCGGCAGCAGGCGAGATGCAGCAGGTTGAAGCCAAACTGCTCGCGCAGCTCGGCGAAGCGCTCGATCAGCTTTTCCTGCAGGCTGTTGAACTGGTCGCTGCCCTCCGGCAGGTTTCCGGCATTGGCCTGGTCTTCCAGCCAAATCCACTGAAAGAACGCCGCTTCGTACAGGGACGTTGGGGTATCGGCGTTGTTTTCCAGCAGCTTCGGTTCACCTTTGCCGTCCCACGCCAGATCCAGGCGAGAGTAAAGCGAAGGCTGATTCGTTTTCCACGACTGGCGGACAAAGCTCCAGGTGTGCTTTGGAATGCGGAACTTTGCCATCAGCTCGTCGCTGTCGATGACTTTTTCAACCACCTTCAGGCACATCTGATGCAGCTCGGCCGTTACCTCTTCCAGCTTCTCAACCTGGGCCAGCGTGAGCTTGTAATAGGCGTCTTCACACCAGTACGGCTCGCCGTACATGGTGTGGAAGTTAAAACCGTACTCGGTGGCTTTTTCGCGCCAGTCCGGGCGCTCGGTGATACTGACTCGTTCCATGATCAGCCGCCCATAGAGCGAGTAGATGAGGTGCCTGTCGCGCTGCGCTGCATGCTGGTCTGCTTCGCCACAGACTCACCGAACCCGCCACGGGTGATGGTGCTGGTGGTCGCAGGCTTCGGCGCCATCGCCGTTTTCGGTACGGTCACGGTGCGGCCAGGGGTCGCTGCGCCGTAGCCTTTGCCGCTGGCATCGGTATATTGACCGTAAGCCGGGCTGGCCGGGTTTTTCGAGCTAAACAGCGGCTGCTGCTGGTAGCCTGCACCACCGCCCATAAGGCGGCCCATCATGTAGCCTGCCATCAGTGGCATCCAGAAGCTGCCGCTGGACTGCGCCTGCGCCTGATTTTCAGGTGCGGTGCTTGCCTGAGCCGGTGCCTGCTGGCACTGACCTTCACCAAACTCCGCCACGCAGTCTTCGCGTGAGGCATATTTCGGCGCGGTACGTTCCGCTTCTTTCAGCGCGCTGGTGTAAGCCGTTTTACATTCGGCGGCTTTGCCGGTTGCGGCAGAGCAGTCGTCCGCGTTTTGATACAGCGAAACCGTTTCGTCATTTTTCTCACAGCCTGCCAGCATAAAGACAGCCGTGACCGCCAGCGCAACAGGGGTGAGGTGACGTGCGTTCCAGCTCTTGCGGAACGACGCGTGATTGATCGTTTTTGTCCGTTTCATCTTTGTCTTCCAGGACCCAGTGGTAATAACGCTCAGGATAGAGTATGAGTGGTTGAAAATGAAGCGAAGAGGGGCGGAATCAGGGGGATCTTTACGTTGGCTTACGTTCGGATGTGATTCAGATGCGCCCTCTCCCTGTGGAAGAGGGCTGGAGTGAAGGCATCAGGCCGCAGTGGGCCTGATGACACTCTTAGTTACGGAACGGATTATTGCTCTTGCTGGCAGGCGCTGTGGTGCGCGCGGCAGCAGGCTGTGCAGCAGGGGTAGTGCCGTTAGCGTTGAAGTTATCAACCGCGGCAACCTGCTCCGGGTTCTCCGGTGCAACGCTGTCCGGAGAAGTGGAGACCGGTTTGCCCAACGCGCTGTTCAGCATCTGCAGGTCTTGCTCGTTCAGCGTACCCAGAGCCTGTTTGATGTTCAGCTGGTTAATCAGGTACTGGTAACGCGCGCTGGAGAGCTGCTGTTTCGCGTTGTACAGCGTGGTGGTCGCATCGAGCACGTCCACAATAGTACGTGTACCGACCGAGTAACCTGCTTCCATCGCGTCCAGGGAGCTCTGTGCAGAAACAACGGCCTGTTTATAGGCGTTGATGCTGCTGATTGAGGCGTTCACGTTGTTGAAGGAGGAACGTACGGTCTGCACCACGTTGCGGTGGGCGCTTTCCAGCTGCTCGCTCGCGCCAACAAAGTTGTACTGCGCCTGTTTCACCTGGGAGTTGACCTGACCGCCCTGATACAGCGGCAGGGAGAAGCTCAGGCCCACCTTGTTCTGGCCCATATTGCTGTCGTCATACTGGGACGTATTGGTTTTAGAGCCGCTGTAGGTTGTATCAGAGACACCGGTAGACGCGCTCAGGCTCAGGGTTGGCAAATGGCCGTCCTGCGCCTGACGAATTTGCTCGCGGGCCAGGTCCTGGCTCAGACGCGCCTGCAGCAGCGTCAGGTTGCGGTTTTCCGCCTCTTTCAGCAGGGCGTTAACAGCCTGCGGCTTATCTGTTTTGAAGCTGTCGACGTTCAGGGAGGCCAGCTCAGGATAGTAATTGCCGGTGACCTGACGCAGGGATTCCAGCGCGTTGTCGAGGTTGTTACGCGCGGTCACTTCGTTAGCCAGCACGGTGTCGTACTGTGAACGGGCGTTCTGCACGTCGGTGATCGCCACCAGACCCACGTTGAAGCGCTGAGTGGTTTGATCTAACTGACGGTAAATGGCCTGTTTCTGCGCTTCGGTGTAGGAGAGTGCGTCAATCGCGCTCAGCACGTTGAAGTACGCCGTGGCAGTATTCAGGATCAGCGTCTGCTGGTCGGTCTGATAGGTCACATCCTGGATGCCTGCGCTCTTTTCCTGCAGGGTCAGGGCACGCCATTTGGACATATCAAACAGCGTCTGTGTTAATTGCAGTGAGGCGCTGGTAGCATTGGAGTTTACGCCGTTAGCGTCGCGGAAACCGTTGCTGTAGGTATAATCTGCACCTAAACCTAACTGTGGCAGCAAGGGGCTACGAGCTTCGTTAATCTTTTCAAACGCAGCATCACGATCGGCCGCTGATTTACGTAAATCAGGGTTGCCCAGACGTGCCTGCTGGTAGACCTGTAACAGGTTTTCCGCCTGGCTCATTGCACTGAAGCCCGTCAGGCTCAGGCCGATAAGGATGGGGAGCAATTTCTTCATTTGCATTCCTTGTTGTGAAGCAGTATTAGCGCTGATCTAATTAAAAAATAATTGCCGATTCTAACAGAATCATCCACACCAAAAGGTTGGCGTTACGTGCCATCTGGCGGTAATTTGCACCAATCTACCATATAGCCTTACAAACGGCAGCCAAACAGCCTTGAAATTCACAATTTCATCACCATTGCTACCAGGACTCGACTCATGCAAAAACCAGAAAAGTTGCCCGTGACATTCGCCAAAAACGATGTAGAAATTATTGCACGAGAAACGCTTTATAGCGGTTTTTTTTCAATGGATCTTTACCGTTTCAGGCATCGTCTGTTTAACGGGGAAATGAGCGGCGAAATCAGACGCGAAATTTTTGAGCGCGGGCATGCGGCAGTCTTGCTACCCTTTGACCCAGTGCGTGACGAAGTTGTGCTGGTGGAGCAGATCCGCATCGCCGCTTATGACGTCAGTGAGAGCCCGTGGCTGCTGGAAATGGTGGCCGGGATGATCGAAGAGGGTGAGACGGTTGAAGACGTCGCCCGACGCGAGGCGCTGGAAGAGGCCGGGCTGGTGGTGGGCCGCACAAAACCGGTGCTGAGCTATCTGGCAAGCCCGGGAGGTACCAGCGAGCGCTTGTCCATTATGGTGGGTGAAGTGGACGCCACGACGGCGGAAGGGATCCACGGTCTGGCAGATGAAAACGAAGATATTCGGGTTCATGTGGTGAGCCGGGAACAGGCTTATCAGTGGGTAGAAGAGGGGAAAATCGACAACGCAGCGTCTGTCATCGCCCTGCAATGGCTGCAGCTGCATTATCAGACATTACGAAACGAGTGGAAAAAATGAAGCGCTATACGCCTGACTTCCCAGAAATGATGCGCCTGTGCGAAACCAATTTCGCACAATTGCGCCGCCTGCTGCCGAAAAACGACGCACCCGGCGAAACGGTAAGCTATCAGGTGAGCAACGCGCAGTATCGTTTAACGATAACAGAATCAACGCGCTACACTACGCTGGTGGAAATTGAGCAAACGGCACCCAGCATTAGCTACTGGAGCCTGCCGTCAATGACGGTACGCCTCTATCACGACGCGATGGTCGCTGAAGTGTGTTCAAGCCAGCAGATCTTTCGCTTCAAGGCGCGGTATGATTACCCGAATAAAAAGTTGCATCAACGCGACGAAAAGCATCAAATTAACCAGTTTTTAGCCGACTGGCTAAGATATTGTTTAGCACATGGAGCAATGGCGATTCCGGTTTGTTAGCGTCATAAGCCTACCTAAGGACACCATTTGGAAAGCCTGTTGAACCTGACTGTTGCTGGTGGGGCGCCAGTCAGGATATTACAAATCACCGATACCCACCTTTTTGCCGAAAAGCATGAAACGCTGCTGGGGGTGAATACCTGGGAGAGTTATCAGGCGGTACTTAGCGCCATTCACGCCGAAAACCGTGCATGCGATCTGATTGTCGCAACGGGCGATCTGGCGCAGGACCAATCTTCCGCGGCCTACCAGCATTTTGCTGAAGGCATCGCGAGCTTTAGCGTGCCTTGCGTCTGGCTGCCAGGAAATCATGACTTCCAGCCCGCTATGTACAGTTCTCTCCAGGATGCGGGTATTTCTCCGGCGAAATGTGTTTTTGCGGGTGACCAGTGGCAGATCCTGCTGCTGGACAGCCAGGTGTTTGGCGTCCCGCACGGTGAGTTAAGCGAGTTTCAGCTCGACTGGCTGGAGACCAAACTGGCTGCTGAACCTGAACGTCACACGCTGCTGTTGCTTCATCATCACCCTCTGCCGGCGGGCTGTAGCTGGCTCGATCAGCACAGTCTGCGCAACTCCGCAGCGTTGGATCGCGTGCTGGCGAAGTTCCCGCGAGTGAAAAACCTGCTGTGTGGACATATTCACCAGGAACAGGATCTCGACTGGAACGGGCGCCGCATGCTGGCGACGCCGTCGACCTGCGTTCAGTTTAAGCCGCACTGCGCCAACTTTACGCTGGATACCATTGCGCCAGGCTGGCGCTGGCTGGAACTGCATGCCGACGGCACGCTGACCACGGAAGTCTGCCGTTTGACCGGTGCAAAATTCCGCCCGGATACCGCTTCAGAAGGCTATTGATGTCTACGCTCCTTTATCTGCACGGATTCAACAGCTCGCCGCGCTCCGCAAAAGCGACACTGTTTCGCCAGTGGCTGAGCGAGCATCACCCCGACGTTGAGATGATTATCCCGCAGCTGCCGCCTTACCCGGCAGAGGCCGCGGAGATGCTGGAATCCATTGTGCTTGCGCACGGCGGCGAAACCTTCGGTGTGGTCGGTTCCTCGCTGGGCGGGTATTACGCCACCTGGCTCTCACAATGCTTCATGCTACCTGCCGTTGTGGTTAATCCGGCGGTTCGGCCATTTGAGTTGCTGAGGGACTTTCTTGGCGAAAACGAGAACCCCTACACCGGGCAGCAATATGTGCTAGAGTCACGCCATATTTACGATCTCAAAGTTATGCAGGTCGACCCGCTTGAGGCGCCGGATCTCATCTGGCTGTTGCAGCAGACGGGTGATGAAGTGCTGGATTACCGCCAGGCAGTGGCATATTACGCCTCCTGCCGCCAGACTATAGAAGAGGGCGGAAACCATGCTTTCACGGGCTTTGAGAATCATTTCACCCAGATTGTCGATTTTCTTGGACTGCACAGCCACTGACAATCAATGCGAATTGCTAGTTTAAATCATGACGCAAACCTATAACGCTGATGCCATTGAGGTCCTCACCGGGCTTGAGCCGGTTCGCCGCCGCCCGGGGATGTACACCGATACAACGCGCCCAAACCATCTGGGCCAGGAAGTTATTGATAACAGTGTGGACGAAGCGCTGGCGGGCCATGCCAAACGCGTTGACGTTATCCTGCATGCCGATCAGTCGCTGGAAGTCATCGACGACGGGCGCGGCATGCCGGTGGATATCCATCCGGAAGAGGGCGTGCCTGCCGTTGAGCTGATCCTCTGTCGTCTGCATGCGGGCGGTAAGTTCTCCAACAAGAACTACCAGTTCTCCGGCGGCCTGCACGGCGTGGGGATTTCCGTCGTGAACGCCCTGTCCAAACGCGTGGAAGTGAACGTCCGTCGCGACGGCCAGATTTATAACATCGCGTTTGAAAACGGCGAGAAAGTGCAGGATCTGCAGGTTGTCGGCACGTGCGGCAAACGCAACACCGGCACCAGCGTCCACTTCTGGCCTGACGAAAGCTTCTTCGACAGCCCGCGCTTTTCCGTATCCCGCCTGACGCACCTGCTGAAAGCCAAAGCGGTGCTGTGTCCGGGTGTGGAAATTACCTTTAAGGATAACGTCAACAATACCGAGCAGACCTGGTGCTACGCCGATGGCCTGAACGACTACCTGTGCGAAGCGGTAAACGGCCTGCCGACGCTGCCGGAAAAACCGTTCGTCGGTAACTTTAGCGGCGATACCGAAGCGGTCGACTGGGCTCTGCTGTGGCTGCCGGAAGGCGGCGAACTGCTGACCGAAAGCTACGTCAACCTGATCCCAACCATGCTCGGCGGTACCCACGTCAACGGGCTGCGTCAGGGGCTGCTGGACGCGATGCGCGAATTTTGCGAATACCGTAATATCCTGCCGCGCGGCGTGAAGCTGTCGGCGGAAGATATCTGGGACCGCTGCGCCTACGTGCTCTCCGTGAAGATGCAGGATCCGCAGTTTGCCGGTCAGACCAAAGAGCGTCTGTCGTCACGCCAGTGCGCGGCGTTCGTTTCCGGCGTGGTGAAAGATGCGTTTACCCTGTGGCTGAACCAGAACGTTCAGGCAGCAGAGATGCTGGCTGAAATGGCGATTTCCAGCGCCCAGCGTCGTCTGCGTGCCGCGAAGAAAGTGGTGCGTAAAAAGCTGACCAGCGGCCCTGCGCTGCCGGGCAAGCTGGCGGACTGTACCGCGCAGGATCTCAACCGTACCGAGCTATTCCTCGTGGAAGGGGACTCGGCGGGCGGGTCGGCCAAGCAGGCTCGCGACCGTGAATATCAGGCGATCATGCCGCTCAAGGGGAAAATCCTGAACACCTGGGAGGTCTCTTCAGATGAAGTGCTGGCCTCGCAGGAAGTCCACGATATCTCGGTGGCGATCGGTATCGATCCGGACAGCGACGATTTGAGCCAGCTGCGCTACGGCAAGATCTGTATCCTCGCGGATGCGGATTCCGATGGTCTGCACATCGCCACGCTGCTGTGCGCGCTGTTTGTGAAGCACTTCCGCACGCTGGTTAAAAATGGTCACGTCCACGTGGCGCTGCCGCCGCTTTATCGTATCGACCTCGGCAAAGAGGTTTACTACGCGCTGACGGAAGAAGAAAAAGCGGGCGTGCTGGAACAGCTGAAGCGCAAGAAGGGCAAACCTAACGTTCAGCGCTTTAAAGGGCTGGGCGAGATGAACCCGATGCAGCTGCGCGAAACGACGCTGGATCCGAACACGCGCCGTCTGGTGCAGCTTACGATCAGCGACGAAGACGAACAGCAGACCAACGCCATGATGGATATGCTCCTTGCCAAGAAACGTTCGGAAGACCGTCGTAACTGGCTGCAGGAGAAAGGCGATATGGCGGATATTGAGGCCTGATGCCCTCACCCTAACCCTCTCCCACAGCGAGAGGGAATGGATCGTAGGCCCGGTAAGCGTTAGCGCCACCGGGCTTTTTACATCAAAACTCCATCTTCACCGTAAACTGCACTTCGCGCGGGTCGCCAATCTGATTACCCAGATTGTTGGTGGCGATAGATGAGGTGTAGTAGGTTTTATCAAACAGGTTCTTCACGTTCACCTGCAGCGTCACCGGATACTGTAGCTTCATCTTGTACGCCGCAAACGCATCCGCCACGAAATAGCCCGGCAGATAATAATCCGCACCGTTGGTTGCGGAACGACGGCTTACGCCGTGCCCGCCGCCGCCCAGCGTCAGGGTATTACCGGCAAACGCATTTTGAATATCGTAGGTCAGGAACAGGGAGCCGGTATGGCGCGGCACGTTCGGCAGCGGTTTGCCCGCGTAGTCCGGATCTTCCAGCACCTTCGCGTCGGTATAGCCATAGCTGGCGATAATATTGGTGTTCTCGGTCAGTGAACCGGCCAGATCCACCTCCACGCCCTGGGAGCGCACGCGGCCCGCCGTTTTGGCGATGGTTTCCCCTCCCACGCTTTCGTTGTACAACACGTTGCGTTTGTGAATATCAAACAGCGCGATATTGGCGGTAACCCCGTCGAACAGGTCGAACTTTGCGCCCACCTCGTAAGCATTCGACGTTTCCGGCGGCAGATCGCCGATGTAGCTCGCAATGGACGACTGCGGCATAAACGTTTGCGAGTAGTTGGCAAACAGCGAGACCGCTGGCGTGAGCTTATAAACCAGCCCCAGCTTCGGCGTCCACTGTTCGTCGCGGCTGTCGGTGTTGACGTTGAACGGGCGGCCTTTGCCCGCGTACTGGGTGTAATACTGATAGCGCATCCCGGCGACGGCGATCCACTTATCGGTCAGGTACAGCGCGTCCTGCGCATAGGCGGAGTAGCTCTCCTGCTTCAGCGTCTGGTCGCTGTCGGACGCCGACACGGTGGTGCATTTGCCGAGTTTGCCATACGTCGGATGATAGATATTGAAATCCTTAACGTTCTTACAGCGGATCATGTCCGTACGCAGCAGATCGTAATTCTCATACGACACGCCGGTCAGGATCTCATTGTAAAAGCCCGCGATGTCCACGTTCCCCTGCAGATCCGCGCGCGTCGTGTGCATACGCTGTGTCGAGCCTTGGGTCGCATCCACGCGGCGGGTCAGGTTGCCGGTTTTTGAATCGTAGGCCATCACGCGCGCCTGGTTATCGCTGTATTTATCCTGGCTGTAGCTATAGTCAAACTTCGCGGTCCACTGGCTGTTGAGGCGATATTCCGCATTGAGCTGAGCGAGATCGGACTGCCCGTCGGTCACGTTAAACGGTTCATCAAAGCGGGTTTTGCGATCGACGTCGACGGCTTTTTTAGTGTTGAGATCGAAGATCGTTCCGCGATCGAACGGCGTTTTATAGTCGCGATGCGAATAGAGCGCGGTCACGGTGGCGTCGTAGCCGAACCAGGTGAGCGACGGGGCGATAAAGGTGCTGCGTTCGTTGCCAAAATTACGCCAGTAATCCTCGTCCTGATATTCGCCCGTCAGGCGATACGCCAGGCGCGTGCCGTCAATCGGGCCGGTAACATCGATCTGTCCGGTGCCGCCGCCAAAGCTGGAAGAGGTGGCGGAAAGGGAGCCGCCGAAGGTCTTCTCCGGGCGTTTGGTGACAACGTTGATCAGGCCACCCGGATCGAGAATACCGTAGAGCGTCGAGGCCGGGCCTTTCAACACCTCCACGCGCTCGGTTGCGGCATTAAAGCTGCGCGGCAGGACGGTGCGCAGGCCGTTAGTCATGATCGATCCGTCGCGGTTTGCGCCAAACCCGCGGCGCACGAAGGCATCCTGCGTACCGCCCAGGGTGTTGGTCTGTACCACGTTGCTGACGTTGTACAGCGCTTCATCCAGCGTAGTGGCGTGCTGATCCTCCAGCACTTTATCGCTGACGGTATTGACCACCTGCGGTATATCCAGCATCGGCATGTTGGTTAACGTCGCGGTGGAGGTGTTCAGCGGCTGATAGCCGTTGGTGGCCTCCGCCGTCGTATTTGGATCGGCGGTGACGGTAAGCGTTTCGCCGTCTTTAGCCGCGGTGTTGTCTGCTGCCTGAACCAGCGGCGCCATAAACAGCAGTGAAAAGAGCGCGCGCCCTTTTACCCCAGAGAGTGAAGGTGTGAACGTAGCCATTACATCTGTTATCCCGAAATATCCCGCGAATGACGTTTCGCGGCAAACTGTGTGAGTCATTGCCCTTTACGGTCTGTCCGTTAGCCGGAAGTGGCATCGGACATGTAATTGAGAATCATTCAATCATGCGTAAATGTAGTAGTAAATGGAAAAAAGAAAAAATCGACTACAGCGTTTAACCGTGCGTACAAGCGCAGCGGGATAATAATTAAGTCATTGAAATAGATGTTTTTACAAGCCGTCCAGTTTTCACTTTTACTCAGGCTTACCCCTGGTTTTTCCAGGGTGTTTCTTCGCTTGACTACTACATGGCGCGGCGTCAAACTCTCAAAAGAGAATGAGTTTTATTTTTATTTATTGGTTTTTCATTACGTTGGCGTTCACGTGGCTCACAACACACACAAACCGGGTCTGGTTCTGGAGAACCTCTCAGCGGGCTATCAGAAAAAAATCATCGTTGATGATATCTCCCTTGCGATCCCACAGCAGAAAATGACCGTGCTGGTAGGGGCGAACGGCTGTGGGAAATCCACGCTGCTGAGCACCATTGCGCGTTTGCTCCAGCCGCTTGGCGGCGCGGCAGTTCTCGACGGCAAGGCGATCCACGAGCAGCCCACCAAAGCGGTCGCCCGTCAGCTTGGCATTCTCCCGCAGTCGCCGCTGCTTCCGGAAGGGTTAACCGTTTTTGAACTGGTTTCGCGCGGGCGTTTTCCCTGGCAGAACTTTATGCGTCAGTGGAGCGACGAGGACGAGCTGGCGGTAGAAGAGGCCCTGCGCCTGACCGGCACGGCAGAGTTTGCCCATATGCCGGTGGAAAGCTTATCCGGCGGCCAGCGTCAGCGCTGCTGGATCGCCATGGCGCTGGCGCAGCAAACGCCGTATATCCTGCTTGACGAGCCGACAACATATCTCGATCTCCGCTACCAGGTGGAGATCCTGGAACTGCTGCATGCCCTGACCCGCCAGCACGGGCGTACCGTGGTGGTAGTGCTGCACGATCTCAACTTTGCCGTAAACTACGGCGATTCGCTGGTTTTTTTACGCCAGGGGAAAGTTGAGGGGGTGTTACATGAGGGCGACGTCTGCACGCCGGAACTGATCAAAGCGGTGTTTGACGTGGACGTGCATGTGTCCATTAACCCCTTGACCGGAAAGCCATTCTTTATGCCGTTCCGCCAGAGCCTTGAACAGCCATGATACGCGCTTCTCTGGCCTTCCTGATTTTTATATTGCTGCTGGCGCTGGGTGCGATTACGCATCTTGGCATCGGTGCACGCTTTATCGCCCCGCAGACGGTAGTGGAGGCATTCATCCACTTCGACCCGCGCAATTTCGACCATAACGTCATTATCAAATTACGACTGCTGCGCCTCTGCGCCGCGATGGTGACGGGCGCCGCGCTCGGCGTGGCGGGCGTGCTGCTGCAGTCTGTGATCCGCAACCCGCTCGGCGAACCGCATATTCTGGGGCTCAACGCCGGGGCTGCGCTGGCAGTGGTGAGCGTCAGCGCGCTTGGCCTGTCGCTGCCGTTTGGTCGCCCGCTGATTGCCGCCGCCGGTGCGGCCGCGCTGTTTCTGCTGGTGCTGATGTTTTCCTCTTCCGGTCGCACCGGGCTCACGCCGATGAAGGTCACGCTGTGCGGCGTGGCGATGTCGGCGTTTGCCTCGTCGATTACTGCCGCGGTGTTAATCCTGGATGAACAGACGCTGCTCGACCTGCGCACCTGGCTGGCGGGTGATATCGCCGGGGTCAACGCGCAGATGCTTCAGAGCGCCCTGTGGGCTGCAGCAGCCGGTTTTGTTCTTGCTATCGGGCTGTCGCCCTCGCTCAACATGCTGGCGCTGGGCGACAGAATGGCGCAGGGGCTTGGCGTGTCCCTGCTGAAAACCCGCCTGCTCGCCCTGCTGGCCATCGCGCTACTCTGCGGCGCGGCCGTCTCTATCGCCGGGCCGATTGGTTTTATTGGCCTGGTCGTGCCGCAGCTCATTCGCCGTCTGGTGTCAGTCGATTTACGCGTGATGGTGCCGCTGTCGGCCCTGTGCGGCGCGCTGGTGCTGCTGCTGGCTGATATCGCCGCCCGCACGCTGTTTACCCCCTGGGAGCTGGCAACCGGCATCATGACCGCCCTGGTCGGCGCGCCCGTATTCATCTTTATGGCGTCGAGGATGTTCAAATGAACCGGGCCGGATTCCGCGCGATCCGAATTGGCCGTATATCGGCGCTGGTTCGCCCGAAAGTGCTGGCGTACCTGTCGCTTATTGCGCTGGCGGCGTTAAGCCTGCTGGGCTTTGGCCTGACGCACGGTTCTCTGCCTATTCCCACCTCCGCCATCGGGCGCGCGCTGTTTTCTCCTGAGAGCCTGACGGCGGAGACGCGCTACATCGTGATGGATATCCGCCTGCCGCGCCTGCTGATGGCGGTGCTGTGCGGCGCGATGCTCGGCATGGCGGGGGCGGCAATGCAGTCCATCACCCGCAACGGCCTGGCTGACCCCGGGCTTATCGGCGTGAAGGAGGGCTGTAGCGCGGCTGTACTGCTGCTGATTTTTCAATTCCCGGGGCTGGGCTTGGCCTGGCGTCCGCTGGTCGGCATGGCCGGTGGGCTGCTCACCGCGCTGGTAGTTATCGCCCTGGCGCGCGATATCTCGCGCCCGCGGTTCATCCTGATCGGCATCGGCGTGTCATGGACCTTTGCCGCTGCAATGGGCGTCTTTATCACTACTGCCGACGTGCGCGACGTGCAGACGGCGATGCTGTGGCTGGCGGGAAGCCTGCATGCGGCAAACTGGACGCTGGTGGGCCTGGCCGCGCTCTGGGCCGCTCCCGCTTTTGCGCTGCTGCTCTTTACCGCGCGGGCAGCGGACGTGGCGTTGCTCGGCAATCAGGCCGCCGCGGGTCTCGGCGTGCGCATAACGCGGCTGGCGCTGTTGAGGGTTCTCGCCCCGGTGGTGCTGACGGCAGCCAGCGTCTCGTGCGTGGGCAGTATAGGCTTCGTGGGGCTGATTGCTCCGCATATGGCGCGCCTGCTGCTGCGTGGTGGGCAAACGGCGCTCCTGACGGGAAGCGCCGTGCTGGGCGCGCTGCTGGTGCTGCTGGCGGATAACGTCGGACGTCTTGCATTCCTCCCGCTGCAGCTGCCGGCGGGAATTGTCATTTCATTGATTGGCGGACCGTTTTTCCTGCTGCTGCTCTGGCAGCGTCGGGACAGATTTTAGGGGACTATAATGCGCGTACTATTTTCGATGCTGTTACTGGTGGGGTTCGCGGTAAGCGCGGCGGAGCCAACGCAGGTATTTACCGACGATTTGGGATGCAAGGTCGTTGTGCCGGTTCATCCGAAGCGGATTGTTTCATTACACGATCTGGATATCACCATTCCGCTGATTGAGCTTGGCGTGCCGCCGGTGGCGAGCCATGGCCGCACGCGGCCGGACGGTAGCCACTTTCTGCGCTCCAGCGGCATGTTGACCGGCGTCGACTTCGATAATTCCGACATTAAATTTATCGGCACGGCCGATATCGACATTGAAGCCATCGCCGCCGCAAAGCCTGACCTCATTATTACCGAGCCGACCCGCAACACCCCGGTGGAACAGCTGGCGAAAATTGCCCCGACGGTGAGCATCGATCATCTCGACGGCGGCGCGCCGGAGATCTACCGCAAGCTGGCTCAGCTGACGGGAACGCAGGCGCGACTCAAGGTTCTGGAGCGGCGCTATCAGGAGCAGATTAAGGCGCTGAAGTCGACTATTGATACCAGCAAGGTGACCGTGTCTGTGATTCAGGCGAATCAGGGGAAGATTAACGCCATGCACAGCTACCACTCGCTGGGCCGCGTGCTGCGCGACGCAGGATTCAAGTTCCCGCCGCTGATTGAGTCCATCCCGGAAGGGGGACGGATTGACGTCAGCGCCGAGCGCCTGCCGGAGCTGGATGCCGATTTCGTCTTCGCTACCTGGCGCGGGGATACGGGCGGTAAACCGCAGGACGAGCTGGCGGCGATGGATGCGGTCATGCCGGGCTGGTGTCAGTTCCTCAATGCCTGCCGAACCGGGCATTACGTGCTGATCTCGCGTGAAGAGGCGATCTCGAATTCGTTCGCGTCTTTAGGGCTGATGGTCGCGCAGGTGCAGTCTCAGATTGCCGGGCGTCCGCTGCCGGAGGCATCACGGTGATCCGCAAAGAGAAAGGGCGCGTGGATGTCTATGGCGACCGTTTTCGCGCGCGGGCGCATCAGCTGACGCCGCGTCTGCTGCAGGTTGCACGCTATATTCATGACAATCGCGAAGCGGTGATGGAACAGACCGCCATGGAGATTGCTGCGGAACTGAAAACCTCGGATGCCACGGTGGTCCGCGCCATCCAGGCGCTGGGTTTCGCCGGGCTGCGCGATCTCAAGCAAACGCTTGAGCAGTGGTTTGGTCCGGTGGTCACCTCCAGCGAAAAGATGTCCACTACGGTGAACACGCTTGCCAGCGACGTCAACGCGAGCATTGATTTCGTGCTGGAGGGGCATCAACACACCTGCGAGGTGTTGTCCGAGCCGCACAACCGCTACGCGATGGCCCAGGCGGTCTCTCTGCTGGCGCAGGCGAGGCAGGTCGCCATATTTGGCATTGGCGCCTCCGGCATTCTGGCCGAGTATACCGCCAGGCTGTTCAGTCGCATGGGGTTACCCGCCACGCCGCTTAACCGTACCGGAATAGGGCTTGCGGAACAGCTGATTGCGCTTCAGCGCGGCGACGTGCTGGTGATGATGGCGCAGAAGTCCGCGCACCGGGAGGGGCAAACCACCCTGCGTGAAGCAAAACGTCTGGGCATTCCAACGATACTGCTGACCAACGCCCTTGATTCGCGCTTCAGCAAGGAGGCCAGCGTGGTGATCCACGTTCCGCGCGGCGGCGAAAAGGGCAAAATCCCGCTCCACGGCACGGTGCTGCTCTGTCTGGAGATGATTATTTTATCCGTAGCCTCCACCGAGCCGCAGCGCACTATCAAGTCGATGAAGCGCATCAACGAGCTACATCGCGGGTTAAAACCGGGGAAGAAAAGCAGCTAAAAACAACAAAGCCCGGTTGCGCTGACGCTCACCGGGCCTGGACCTGTTCTCCCTCTCCCGTCAGGAGAGGGCTGGGGTGAGGGAAAACTTAAACCCCTTGCTCCAGAATGCGGATGTGGGTTTCCAGCACGTCACCCTTCACCGCGTCACTCCACGCTTTCATGTGCGTGGTCTGCAGGTGTGCTTCGAGGTGCGCGACGGTTTCCCACTGCTCAACCATGATGATCGAGTCCGGTGCGGTCGCCTGGAAGCTGGCGTCAGTGGCGGCATCCACCATCGGCGCGTAGCCGTGGCAGCCTTCTTCTTTCAGTACGGTCGGGATAATTTTCGCGAACTGATCCAGCACCGCCTGACGGTGATGTTGACCTGGACGAGTACGGATTTCTGCGATAACGGTAAGCATGTTTACTACTCCTTTAATTCCAGGCTACCAGTTAAGCAAAAATTTCCGCGAGATGCTTGCGATATTCTGCGATATAGCTCGGGACATCAGGCATTTTAATCACGTCGTTGACGATAAACGTCGGCAGAGGATCCATGCCCAGGAACTGGTTAGCCTTGTGGAACGGCAGGTACGCGCCGTCAACGCCCACGCCTTCGAAGAACTGATCTTTCTCGGTGAAGGCTTCCAGCGGGGCGTTCCAGGTCAGAGAGAGCATATATTTTTTGCCCTGAATCAGACCGCCTGACCCGTATTTTTTGGACGCGTCAGAGCGGGTGCGGCCATCGCTGGCATACAGTGAGCCATGACCTTCGGTGAACACGTCGTCCATGTATTTTTTTACGGTCCACGGCGCGCCCATCCACCAGCCTGGCATCTGCCAGATCACCACGTCAGCCCACAGGAAGTTCTGTACTTCGGCCTTCACGTCATAATTGCTGTCCGCGCGTACGACCTTAACATCATGCCCGGCGTCGCGCAGGAAACCGTCCGCGACCTCGGTCAGGGTGTCATTCAGCTGGCCTTTAGAGTGCGCAAATTCTTTTGCACCGTTGATAATCAGGATGTTGCTCATTATTTGTCCTCGACGATGAGAGTATGGCGAGTATTCTACGCGCGAGGACGGAGCGGAAAAATGAGCAAAATGTGCAAAGTCTTTTGCATTAAACGCAATAATCTCTACCAGCTGACCTTCACTTCAAAACCGCCTTCAGGCGCATTGCTCAACGAGACGCGCATACCGTGCAGCGCGGCGATGCGTTTTACGATGGATAACCCCAGCCCGCTGCCCGTGGCATCCTGACCCGGCGGACGATAAAAGCGCTCGCCGATGCGCGCCAGCGCGTCAGGTGAAATGCCTGGGCCGTTGTCGCGCACGGTAAAACTACGCGCGTCCAGGGTGACGTCCACCACGCTGCCGCGCAGGCTGTAGCGGATGGCGTTGTCCAGCAGGTTGCGCACCAGCAGGCTTAGCAGCAGTGGCTGTCCCTGACGTTTGATCTGCGGGGCGTGGTTGTTGAGGCGAATATCAATCCCTGCCTGCTGCGCCGGATGCCAGATATCCAGCACCGCCGACTGAAGTAAATCGGCAAGCGTTATCGGTTCGACGTCGTCAAGATTATCCAGCGAGTCCAGACGCGACAGCGTGAGGAGCTGGTCCACTAGCCGGGAAGCGCGGTCGATGCCCGCATGCAGCTGCGCCAGCGCTTTTTCCCTCGCCTGCGGATCGTCCTGCGAGAGCTGCGCCACGTCAGTTTGCACCTTCAGGGCCGCCAGCGGGCTGCGCAGCTCGTGGGCGGCGTCGGACGTAAAGCGGCGCTCGCGGGTCATCATCTCCTGGGTACGCGCGAAGAGATGATTCAGCGAATCAAGCAGGGGGCGCACTTCCGTAGGGACGCCCTCCGTCGGCAGTTTATCGGTAGCATCCGGCGAGCGGGAGCGCAGGGTCTGCGCCAGCTTTTTCAGCGGCTTTAGCTCCCGGATCAGGAGCAGAACCAGCAACAGCAGCATCACCGGTAGCGCCACCAGCCAGGGCGTGAGCTGCGAGCTGACCACGTCCAGCGCCATCTCCTGGCGGTACTCCCACTCCTGGCCGACCACCACTCGGTATTTCCCGTCGGGTGAGGTCAGCCACAGGAAACGCCATTCGTCGTTGTCGTCCTGGAGCTGCCCGTTAGCAAACCCGTCGCGGCGATAGTGGTACGGAATATCGCGCCCGTTCTCGCCATCGTTCAGCAGCATTTTGCCGTCGACGGCGTAAATGGCGAAAGCCAGCGCGTCGTCATCGAGACGGCCATGCTTCACTTTTTTCGGGATCTCGCGCATCCGTTCGGGGGCGCGGATCTCGTCAAGATCCATCGTCAGCAGCCGTTTGGCAAACAGCATCTGCTGCGTGTCGAAGAGCTTATCCAGCTTGTGGGTGGTCTGCTGCCAGGCCACCAGGCTGGCGGCAAACCATGCCGTCAGGGAGAGCGCTAAAAAGAGGAGCGTCAGGCGCAGTTTCAGGCTCAGGCGTTGCGTCAGCTTCATGCGTCACCCAGGGTATAGCCGATGCCGTGCACGGTGCGGATAAACTCGCTGCCAAGCTTGCGGCGCAGGTGATGAACGTGGACTTCTACCGCGTTGCTGGAGACGTCGTCATCCCAGGTATACAGTTTTTCTTCAATCGTCTTGCGAGGGAGCACGTGGCCTGCATTGCGCATCAGCAGTTCCAGCAGCGCGAACTCTTTCGGCTTCAGCGTCAGCGGTTCACCGTCCAGCGTGGCGACGAGACGGGTCGGATCGAGCGTGACCTTGCCGTGGCGTAGCTCGCTATGCGTCTGGCCGTGACTGCGGCGGACCAGCGCCTCGAGGCGGGCGCCGACTTCAATCAGCGCGAACGGCTTGCAGAGATAATCATCCGCGCCAAGACGCATCCCTTCCACGCGCTGGTTGAGCGCATCCCGCGCGGTCAGGATCAATACCGGCTCGCTGCGCCCGCTTTCGCGCCACGCGCGCAGGATGTCCAGACCGTCGATTTCCGGCAGCGTCAGATCCAGCACCACGGCATCATAGGGCGCAGAAGCAAGCGCGGCCTGACCGGTTTTACCGTCGGTAAACCAGTCCACGCTAAAGCCCATTTTGCTTAAACCCGCCCTGATACCGTCGCCGATTAACGTGTCGTCTTCTACCAGTAAAATGCGCATATTCCCTCCTTGATGCCGTCAGTAAACCCTCTGTAAGCGCCTGCTGTACAGCAATAATAAATAAATTTTTCCCTTAAGAAGTTGTTAAGGATTACCCTGTTTAATGGACTGCGAAACCAGATTAAAGGGAGAGTTAATATGAAAAAATTCGCTGCTATTGCCGCCATCATGATGATGACCACTGCCCCCGTTTTTGCCGCGCAGGGCGGATTTAACGGCCCGTCGGCCACGCAAACCCAGACCCAGACGCAGACGGGAGGTTTTGTTGATAACGACGCTAACCTCACCACTGCGGTGAAGGTAAAAGAGATGAAGGACGACAGCTGGGTGAAGCTGCGCGGGAACATTACCCAGCGCCTGTCCGATGACCGCTACACCTTCCGCGATGAGACCGGCACGGTCAACGTGGAGATTGACCACAAGCGCTGGAACGGCGTGACCGTCACCCCTCAGGATAAAGTGGAAATCCAGGGCAAGGTCGATAAAGAGTGGAACGATTTTGAAATCGACGTGAAGCAGGTCATTAAGCTGAACAAATAACCCGGAAAGGGCCGCATAAGCGGCCCTTTTTCTTTGTGACTCAACTCGTCAGATAGGGTAGTATCTGCGGCAATATTGCCTGAAACCCTTCGGTTTCTGAGTTGAGGAATCACACGTAATGAGCGATATGGCAGAGCGCCTCGCGCTACATGAATTCACGGAAAACGCCTACCTGAACTATTCCATGTACGTCATCATGGACAGGGCGTTGCCGTTTATCGGGGATGGCCTGAAGCCCGTTCAGCGCCGCATCGTGTATGCGATGTCCGAACTGGGGCTGAACGCCACCGCCAAGTTCAAGAAATCCGCCCGTACCGTCGGTGACGTGCTGGGTAAATACCATCCGCACGGCGACAGCGCCTGCTATGAAGCGATGGTGCTGATGGCTCAGCCGTTCTCTTACCGCTACCCGCTGGTGGATGGTCAGGGGAACTGGGGGGCGCCGGACGATCCGAAATCCTTCGCAGCAATGCGTTATACCGAATCCCGTCTCTCTAAATATGCCGAAGTGCTGCTGGGCGAGCTGGGTCAAGGAACCGTCGACTGGGTGCCAAACTTCGACGGTACGATGCAGGAGCCAAAGATGCTGCCTGCGCGTCTGCCGAACATCCTGCTGAACGGTACCACCGGTATTGCGGTCGGTATGGCGACGGATATTCCGCCGCACAACCTGCGTGAAGTGGCGAAAGCCGCCATTACCCTGATCGAGCAGCCTAAAGCCTCGCTCGACGATCTGCTGGATATCGTGCAGGGGCCAGATTTCCCAACCGAAGCTGAGATCATCACCTCTCGCGCGGAAATTCGCAAAATCTACCAGAACGGGCGCGGCTCCGTGCGCATGCGCGCGGTGTGGAATAAAGAGGACGGCGCCGTGGTGATCACCGCGCTGCCGCATCAGGTTTCCGGTGCCAAAGTGCTGGAGCAGATCGCCTCCCAGATGCGCAATAAAAAGCTGCCGATGGTCGACGACCTGCGCGACGAATCGGATCACGAAAACCCGACCCGTCTGGTGATCGTGCCGCGCTCCAACCGCGTGGACATGGAGCAGGTGATGAACCACCTGTTTGCCACCACCGATCTGGAAAAAAGCTACCGCATCAACCTGAACATGATCGGCCTCGACGGACGCCCGGCGGTGAAAAACCTGCTGGAGATCCTCACCGAATGGCTGACGTTCCGCCGCGATACGGTACGCCGTCGTCTGAACCATCGTCTGGAGAAAGTGCTTAAGCGCCTGCATATCCTCGAAGGTTTGCTGGTGGCGTTCCTCAATATTGACGAAGTAATTGAGATCATCCGCACCGAGGACGAGCCGAAGCCCGCCCTGATGTCGCGCTTTGGCATCAGCGAAACCCAGGCCGAAGCGATCCTCGAGCTGAAGCTGCGCCATCTCGCCAAACTGGAAGAGATGAAGATCCGCGGCGAGCAGAACGAGCTGGAAAAAGAGCGCGATCAGCTGCAGGCGATCCTCGCGTCCGAACGCAAGATGAATAACCTGCTGAAAAAAGAGCTGCAGGCCGATGCCGATGCCTTCGGCGACGACCGTCGTTCTCCGCTGCACGAGCGCGAAGAAGCGAAGGCGATGAATGAGCACGACATGCAGCCGTCCGAGCCTGTGACCATTGTCCTGTCGCAGAGCGGCTGGGTACGCAGCGCCAAAGGCCACGATATCGACGCGCCGGGGCTCAGCTATAAAGCGGGCGACAGCTTCAAAGCGGCTGTCAAAGGCAAGAGCAACCAGCCGGTGGCGTTTATCGACTCCACCGGTCGCAGCTACGCCATTGACCCGATCACGCTGCCTTCCGCGCGCGGGCAGGGCGAGCCGCTAACCGGCAAGCTGACGCTGCCGCCGGGCGCGACGGTTGACCATATGCTGATGGAAGCCGATGACCAGAAGCTGCTGCTGGCGTCCGATGCGGGCTACGGCTTTATCTGTACCTTCAACGATCTGGTCTCCCGCAATCGTGCAGGTAAGGCGCTGATTAGCCTGCCGGACAACGCTCACGTGATGGCACCGCTGGTGATTGAGAACGAAAGCGACATGCTGCTGGCGATCACTACCGCCGGACGTATGCTGATGTTCCCGGTCAGCGATCTGCCGGAGCTGTCAAAAGGCAAGGGCAACAAGATCATCAACATCCCGTCGGCGGAGGCCGCGAAAGGCGAAGATGGCCTGGCGCACCTCTTCCTTCTGCCGCCGCAGAGCACGCTGACCATTCACGTCGGCAAGCGCAAAATCAAGCTTCGTCCGGAAGAGCTGCAGAAGGTGGTGGGTGAGCGCGGTCGCCGCGGCTCGCTGATGCGCGGTCTGCAGCGTATCGATCGCGTGGAGATTGACTCTCCTGCACGCAGCGCGGCGGGCGACAGCGAAGAGTAATGTCGTGATATCCCCCTCTGTCCGGAGGGGGAATTTCAATAAAATTTCCCGTAAAATCGTTGTTAATTCGTGCGTTGCGATTAACAATACGCGCTCGTAATAAAGTCCTTACCTGGCCACAGGTGAAGTATAATTGTCAGCTGTTGGGGCTTCAGAGGTCGCTATGCTATATATTGTTCGTCTTATTCTTACCGTCATCTACTGTATTCTGGTCTGTATTTTCGGCTCTATTTATTGCCTGTTCAGCCCGCGTAATCCGAAGCATGTCGCCACCTTTGGCCATATGTTCGGGCGCCTTGCTCCGCTGTTTGGCCTGAAGGTTGAAAAACGTCTGCCGGAAGGGGCGGAGAATTTCGGTAACGCCATCTATATTGCCAACCATCAGAACAACTACGATATGGTGACGGCCTCTAATATCGTGCTTCCACCGACCGTGACGGTGGGCAAAAAAAGCCTGCTGTGGATCCCGTTTTTTGGTCAGCTGTACTGGCTTACCGGTAACCTGCTGATTGACCGTAATAACCGTGCAAAAGCGCACAGCACCATTGCGGAAGTAGTGAATCATTTTAAAAAGCGCAAAATCTCAATCTGGATGTTCCCGGAAGGAACGCGCAGCCGCGGTCGCGGCCTGCTGCCGTTTAAAACCGGTGCGTTTCATGCTGCAATTGCGGCAGGTGTTCCAATTATTCCCGTGTGCGTTTCCAATACTTCGAATAAGATTAATCTTAACCGCCTGAATAATGGGCTGGTGATTGTCGAAATGCTGCCACCTGTCGATACCAGCAAATACGGTAAAGATCAGGTGCGTGAATTGGCAGCACACTGCCGTGAGCTAATGGCTCAGCATATTGCGCAGCTCGACAAAGAAGTCGCAGAGAGAGAAGCCGCCGGTAAGATTTAACCCGGCGTTGAAGGGAAAACGAATTCCCGCGTTGTTAGTCGTTTCAGATGGAGCTTATATGTCACTCAGTCGGCGTCAGTTTATTCAGGCTTCGGGGATCGCCCTTTGTGCGGGTGCGATGCCGCTGACAGCCAGCGCCGCCGGGCAGCAACAGCCGCTGCCTATACCGCCATTAATTGAATCCCGTCGCGGTCAGCCGCTTTTCCTGACGCTGCAGCGCAGCCACTGGTCCTTTACCCAGGGGACGCGTGCGCCCGTCTGGGGCATTAACGGACGTTACCTCGGGCCGACCATACGCGTGTGGAATGGCGATGACGTAAAGCTCATCTACAGTAACCGCACCCCTGAAAATGTCGCTATGACCATCAGCGGCCTGCAGGTGCCTGGCCCGCTGATTGGCGGCGCGGCGCGAATGATGTCATCCAGCGCCGACTGGGCGCCCGTTCTGCCGATTCGCCAGAGCGCGGCAACCCTGTGGTATCACGCCAACACCCCTAACCGCACGGCGCAGCAGGTCTATAACGGCCTGGCCGGCATGTGGCTTGTGGAAGATGAAGTCAGCAAATCTCTGCCGATCCCGAATCACTACGGCGTGGATGACTTCCCGATTATCATCCAGGACAAACGTCTGGATAACTTCGGCACGCCTGAATACAGCGAGCCGGGCAGCGGTGGCTTCGTCGGTGATACGCTGCTGGTCAACGGTGCGCAAAGCCCGTATGTCGAAGTTTCTCGCGGCTGGGTGCGCCTGCGCCTGCTCAACGCGTCTAACTCGCGCCGCTATCAGCTGCAAATGAGCGATGGTCGTCCGCTGCACGTGATCTCCGGCGATCAGGGCTTTTTACCGGCGCCGGTGTCCGTCAAACAGCTTGCGCTCTCGCCGGGCGAACGTCGCGAAGTTCTCATTGATATGACCAATGGGGATGAAGTGTCTGTCACCTGCGGTGAAGCGGCCAGCATTGTCGACCGTATTCGCGGGTTCTTTGAACCGTCGAGCATTCTGGTCTCGACCCTGGTGCTGACCCTGCGTCCAACCGGTCTGCTGCCGCTGGTGACCGATAGCCTGCCCATGCGCCTGCTGCCGCAGGAGATCATGAGCGGCTCGCCGGTGCGCAGCCGTGATATCAGCCTCGGCGACGACCCGGGCATCAACGGCGCGCTATGGGACGTCAACCGCATCGACATTACCGCGCAGCAGGGTACCTGGGAGCGCTGGACGGTGCGTTCAGATATGCCGCAGTCGTTCCATATTGAAGGGGTGGCATTCCTGATCCGCAACGTCAACGGTGCCATGCCGTTCCCGGAAGACCGCGGCTGGAAAGATACCGTCTGGGTGGACGGCCAGGTTGAGCTGCTTGTCTACTACGGTCAGCCTTCGTGGCCGCATTTCCCGTTCCTGTTCCACAGCCAGACGCTGGAGATGATGGACAGGGGCTCCGTAGGGCAGATGCTGATCAATCCTGCCCCATAATCCTGACATTCCCGGTTCGCCGGGAATGTTTTATGCCCGCCAGAAAAAGCGCGAGAACAGTATCAGCACCGGATAAATTTCCAGACGCCCTAAGATCATCGCCGCGCACATCAGCAGTTTTGCCCCCTCTGTTAACGTGCCGAACGTCGACGCCGTCTCGCCAAACCCCAGCCCCATGTTGTTGATGCAGGCGGCAACCGTTGCGAATGACGTAAACAGGTCGTAGCCCATCAGATTGAGCGACCAGACAAAAAAGCCCGTAATCATCACGTAGAGAAAAAAGAAGCTCCAGACCGAGCGCAGGACGCGTTCATTCACCACGCTTTTGCCCACCTTAATGCTCAGCAGCGCCCTCGGATGCGCCAGCTGGTTCATCTCCTGAATACTCTGCTTGAACATAATGAGAAAACGCAGCGCTTTGATCCCGCCGCAGGTCGAGCCTACGCAGCCGCCAAAAAAGCTGGCGCTCAACAGCAGGAAGATGGTATGTGCTGGCCACTGGGCATAGTCGGCTGTCGAAAGGCCGTTATCGGTCATCATCGAACTGGCAAGAAAGAAGGCATGCACCAGGCTATCAGTGGCGTTGTACATCCCGGCATGCCAGACCTGCCAGGCGGTGATGACGATAATCACCGCGGCGGCGCTCAGAAAGAATTTAACCTCCGGGCTGCGGCGAATCGGTTTCAGGGTGCGTCTGACAATGGCGATGTACCAGAGGGTGAAGTTAAACGCGGAGAGCAGTGAAAACGCCCCGGCGACCAGCTCAATCGCGTGGCTGTCATAAAACCCAATGCTCTCGCTGCGGGTGGAGAACCCGCCCAGTGACACGGTCGACAGCCCGTGACAGAGGGCGTCAAAAAAAGACATTCCCGCCAGCCAGTAGGCCAGGGTGCAGGCCACCCCCAGCGCGAAGTAGGTCACCCACAGCGTGCGCGCAGTATCGGCAAGGCGGGGCGTCAGGCGCTCCTCCTTGAACGGTCCCGGCATCTCTGACTGATAGAGCTTCATGCCACCGATGCCCAGCAGCGGCAGGACCGCGACGGCCAGCACGATGACGCCTAACCCGCCAATGAAATTCAGCTGAGCGCGGTAATAAAGGTACGATTTAGGCAGGGCGCTGACGTCCCCGATCACCGTTGCCCCGGTGGTGGTGATCCCGGAAACCCCTTCAAAGAGCGAGTCGGCAAAAGAGAGCTGTAGCCCGTCATCCATCCAGAGCGGCATGGCGCTAATCAATGAAAACAGCAGCCAGAACAGGACGATGATCACGAAACCGTCGCGGGTGCGCAGCTGTATGCCCGCGTGACGGGTTGCCCGCCAGGTTAGCCCTCCGAGAGTAAAAAAGGTTAAAAAGGTGGTCAGAAAGGCAAAGTAGGTCCGCTCTTTATTCAGCAGGGCGATAACCATCGGCGGCAGCATAGAAAGGCTGTACAGCAGAACCAGAAAACCGCAGAGGTGAAGGACAACCCGCAGTTGGGAGACATGTAACGAATCGTTGGGCTTCACAACTGAGCTCCGCACAAACACGCATTACCGGGGCAAATCACCGGAAAATATAGTGAATATTATGATCCAAAATTATCATGGCGCTGTATTTTAACGAGTTCCGTGAATATCTGCCTGCTTCCTGCATCCTTTTCTTCAAATCCGGCGGATGAACAGCGTATAATCCCGCTCCTTTTGTTTATTTTTTCTTCGGAAGCATTATGAGCGCAATTTCCCTGATCCAGCCGGATCGTGACCTCTTCTCCTGGCCCCAGTACTGGGCGGCCTGCTTTGGACCGGCGCCATTCCTGCCGATGTCCCGGGAAGAGATGGACCAACTGGGCTGGGACAGCTGCGACATCATTCTGGTCACGGGCGATGCCTACGTTGACCACCCGAGCTTCGGCATGGCCATCTGTGGACGTATGCTTGAGGCGCAGGGCTTCCGCGTGGGGATCATCTCCCAGCCTGACTGGAACAGCAAAGACGACTTTATGCGTCTGGGTAAACCGAACCTGTTCTTCGGCGTGACTGCAGGCAACATGGACTCGATGATCAACCGCTATACCGCCGACCGTAAGCTTCGTCATGACGACGCCTACACGCCGGATAACGTGGCGGGTAAACGCCCGGACCGCGCAACCCTCGTCTATACCCAGCGCTGCAAAGAAGCCTGGAAAGACGTGCCGGTGATCCTGGGCGGCATCGAGGCGAGCCTGCGCCGTACCGCGCACTACGATTACTGGTCTGATACCGTGCGCCGCTCGGTGCTGGTGGATTCCAAAGCCGACATGCTGATTTACGGAAACGGCGAGCGTCCGCTGGTGGAAGTGGCGCACCGTCTGTCGCAGGGCGAGCCGGTGAGCAGCATCCGCGACGTGCGCAATACCGCCATCATGGTGAAAGAGGCGCTGCCGGGCTGGCGCGGAGTGGATTCCCGCATCATTGATATGCCGGGTAAAATCGACCCGATCCCACATCCGTACGGCGAAGATCTGCCGTGTGCCGATAACAAACCGGTAGAGCCAAAGAAAGCGGAAGCGAAGGCTATCGTCGTGCAGCCTCCGCGCCCGAAGCCGTGGGAAAAGACCTACGTGCTGCTGCCCTCCTATGAGAAGGTGAAAGCCGACAAGGTGCTCTACGCGCACGCGTCCCGTATTCTGCACCATGAAACCAACCCTGGCTGCGCCCGCGCGTTGATGCAGAAGCACGGCGAGCGCTTTATCTGGATCAACCCGCCGGCGATCCCGCTTTCCACCGAAGAGATGGACAGCGTCTTTGCGCTGCCGTACAAGCGCGTGCCGCACCCTGCTTACGGCAACGCCCGTATCCCGGCGTATGAGATGATTCGCTTCTCGATCAACATCATGCGCGGCTGCTTCGGCGGCTGTTCTTTCTGCTCGATTACCGAGCACGAAGGGCGCATTATTCAGAGCCGCTCTGAAGATTCGATCATCAATGAGATCGAAGCGATTCGCGACTCGGTACCTGGATTTACCGGCGTGATTTCCGACCTCGGCGGTCCAACCGCGAACATGTACATGCTGCGCTGCAAGTCGCCGCGCGCAGAGCAAACCTGTCGTCGCCTCTCCTGCGTCTATCCAAGCATTTGCGAGCACATGGACACTAACCATGAGCCGACGATCAACCTCTACCGCCGCGCGCGTGACCTGAAAGGCATCAAGAAGATCCTGATAGCCTCCGGGGTACGTTACGACATCGCCGTGGAAGATCCGCGCTACATCAAAGAGCTGGCGACGCACCACGTCGGTGGCTATCTGAAGATTGCGCCGGAGCACACCGAAGAAGGCCCGCTGTCGAAGATGATGAAGCCGGGCATGGGTAGCTACGATCGCTTTAAAGAGCTGTTCGACACCTACTCGAAGCAGGCGGGTAAAGAGCAGTATCTGATCCCGTACTTCATCTCTGCGCACCCGGGCACGCGTGATGAGGACATGGTGAACCTGGCGTTGTGGCTGAAGCAGCGCCGCTTCCGCCTGGATCAGGTGCAGAACTTCTATCCGTCA
This sequence comes from Enterobacter sp., assembly GCF_977039595.1. Lineage (NCBI taxonomy): Bacteria > Pseudomonadati > Pseudomonadota > Gammaproteobacteria > Enterobacterales > Enterobacteriaceae > Enterobacter > Enterobacter sp. The sequence continues at coordinate 2,288 of NZ_CDRQYH010000011.1, read as the reverse complement.
CCGCTCGCCAACTCGACGACCATGTATTACACCGGCAAGAACCCGCTGAGTAAGATTGGCTACAAGAGTGAAGAGGTGGTGGTGCCGAAAGGGGATAAACAGCGTCGTCTGCACAAGGCACTGCTGCGTTACCACGATCCGAAAAACTGGCCGCTGATCCGCCAGGCGCTGGAAGAGATGGGTAAAAAACACCTGATCGGCTCGCGCCGCGACTGTCTGGTACCGGCCCCGACGCTGGATGAGATGCGCGAAGCGCGTCGCCAGAACCGCAATACTCGCCCGGCGCTGACCAAGCACACGCCGATTGTGCATCAGCGTTCGAATGGTAATTCGAGTGTGAAGAAGCCAGTGAAGCGCAAAGCGTAAATAAAAAACCCCGGCAAGCCGGGGTTTTTATGTCGACACGCAGGCCGGGTAAGGCGAAGCCGCCACCCGGCTTTTTTACGCAATTACCCGCCAAACTGATCCGGGTCCGGCCCAAGCCGCTTGCCCTTATCCAGCTTCGCAATTTCCCCCAGCTCATCTTTGTCCAGACGGAAATCCCAGACGTCGAAGTTCTCGGCGATGCGCGATGGCGTGACCGATTTCGGGATCACCACCAGGCCGTTGTCCAGATGCAGCGAATGACGATCTGCGCCGGGGTTTTGCCGTATTTATCCGCCAGGTCGCGAATAATTTTCTGATCGAACACGCCTTCGCCACCCTGTGCCAGCGGGCTCCAGGACTCGGTCTGGATTTTATGCGTGGCGTTCCAGGCGTGAAGCTGACGCTGCTGCAGCAGCGGGTGCAGTTCGATCTGGTTAATGACAGGCGCGACGCCCGTCTCGTCGATCAGCCGCTGCAGGTGATGAACCTGGAAGTTGCAGACGCCGATGCTTTTCACCAGCCCCTCTTTCTGCAGTTCAATCATTCCTTTCCAGGCATCAACGTAATGGTCGATAGCCGGGACCGGCCAGTGCATCAGATAAAGGTCGACGAAGTCGAGCTGGAGCTTATCCAGGCTCTCCTGCAGGGCCTCGCGGGGACGTTTTTGATCGTCATTCCACAGTTTCGTGGTGATGAATAACTCACCGCGGGGGACACCGGCGCTGGCCAGTGCGGTACCCACGCCGTCCTCGTTTTTGTACGCGGCGGCGGTGTCAATCGACCGATAGCCGACTTCAAGGGCTTTATGAATGGCGGAGACGACCTCGTCGTTACCGGCTTTCCATACACCTAGCCCCAACTGGGGCATCACGTTGCCGTCCTGCAGCTTGATTACGGTTTGGTTTGCCATTTTTCCTCCTTCAGGTGCGCATCGCCGGAGGGAGACTCCGGCGATGGGGTGTGCATTAAGTCTGGACGAAATGTCAAAAAACGAAAGTCGGGGGGACAAAAACGCTTAGCGTGCCGCCTCGTAAATACGACGGCTGACGTCCAGCGTGATGTCGCCGTGCTCGCCCAGATGGGTCATGCCGTGCTCTTCGAGTTTCGCCAGCAGGGCAGGGATGGAGCTGCCGTCCAGCCCGTAGCCGGACAGACGCGTTGGCACGCCCAGACCTTCAAAGAAGCTGCGGGTCGCTTCGATGGCGGCATCAATGCGCGCGTCGTCAGAACCCTCGGTGATGTTCCACACGCGCTCAGCATATTGCAGCAGTTTGGCGCGTTTGGTGTCGCGTTTTTCGTTCCACAGGGCAGGCAGCACAACGGCCAGCGTCTGAGCATGATCCAGACCGTGCATCGCCGTCAGCTCGTGGCCCAGCATGTGGGTCGCCCAGTCCTGCGGCACGCCAGCGCCGATCAGGCCATTCAGCGCCTGTGTGGCGGCCCACATCACGTTGGCACGAACGTCGTAGTTTTCAGGCTCTTTCAGCGCTTTCGGACCTTCTTCAATCAGCGTCAGCAGAATGCCTTCCGCGAAGCGATCCTGAATTTTGGCATTCACCGGGTACGTGACGTACTGCTCAACGGTATGAACAAAGGCATCGACCACGCCGTTCGCCACCTGACGCGCAGGCAGGGTGTAGGTGTAAACCGGGTCCAGGATAGCGAACACAGGCTGGACGTGTTCGTTCATGAAAGCCTGCTTGTCACCGGTGGTTTTACGGGAGATCACCGCGCCCTTGTTGGATTCAGAACCGGTGGCTGGCAGGGTCAACACGGAGCCCATCGGGATGGCGCTTTTAATGTCGCTGCCGCGGGTTTCCAGAATGTGCCACGGATCGATGCCTTCAGCGTAGTGCGCTGCCGCTGCGATGAATTTGGTGCCGTCCAGTACGGAGCCGCCGCCGACCGCCAGCAGGAAGGTG
>NZ_CDRQYH010000010.1:0-78070 GCF_977039595.1 Enterobacter sp. | reverse complement strand
CAAAATGACGAAAGCAGGTATGCCTGAAAGCGTGCGTATTGCCTGAAAACACAACCCGCTACGGGGGAGACTTACCCGAAATCTGATTTATTCAACAAAGCCGCTTTCAGAGTGAGAACCATCTTTGTTAGTGGTGCTGGTGTGAGAATAGCTGCCATTACAACCAGCGCTACCACCACCGAACATCCCACCAATCGCACTACCGATAGAACCCCACATTCCTGCACCGCTGACGTTACTTAATTCACTTTCATTGAGTTCACGCATTATTAATTTTCCTTGCAATAGTGAGCAAAAGGTATACCCATAATATCCATAGACTTTTTCCATACCATTTCACCATCCGTGAATGAAATGTTTTTTACGCCAAAACGCGTAAAATCCTTTTCGCTGTACGTCGACAGACCTGTGTCTGGATCACCAATATTTTCTTTTTGCCCGCAAAGTGGCATCATCCATGACACATTTATATCTTTGTAGAATGCTTTATCCGTTTTTCTTATTTCTGAGAAAATGCGATCTGTTATCGTTGTGTCTGTATTGATTTCTCCGTTAACCGTAGTTGTTAACTTATTGTCATCAGAATTAGGCGACCCATGGAAACCAATAATGGAACCATAGTTGATGATTTTGTTTTTTGCCGCTGGGAAAAGATAGTTAGCACAGGAAGAAAGGCATAATCGCCTGACCTCAATGTTAATTTCTTTATCATGAATAACTTGTGCTATTTTTATTGCAGTTTCGACATCGCCACCACCACTGTTTATGGATATCGTTCTGACAGGGATAAGGTTTTTTCTGATAAGCCCCACAATGATTTTGTCATCATCTTTGGATATGTTTCCGTCGATATATAACGTATCAAAAACGAGGTGGGTTGAAAGTTTTGGTTCAAGCCCTTGCTTCACAATCAGTTGGCTGGAGAGTTGATATAAAATATCTCTGCTGGCTTTTTTAAATCGGTAGGCATTGTATGAATAAATAGCGAAAGCGCAGAGTAAAGCTATTAAAACGGCACTGAGGACGTATCCCTTTTTAATATTCACGAAAGTGCAGCTCCATGTGTAAAGTAATGTAAATTTATCATTATAAAAAAGAAGATAAATAGAGCATTTGTATCTAAATGTAAATTTAAGTAAAGTGAACTTGTTGCGATTTCGAGCAAAGCCGCGCGAAATGGGATTGCCATGGCAAAAATGGGGGAATATGGTGATGAGAAAAAATATTACGGAAGCGTTTTTCTATAATTTTTTGCAGAATGAACTAAAACGTATATCTTCGCAAAATCGAACTTAAATAAAACTCATCCCTGCCTATCGCCAGTAAGCCAATATCATCTTCCTGGCTAAATTTTTGTTCTTCATACTGCTCCCTCTAAGCTGAATCTCGTGCATAGCCAAACTTTATCTTTCCCGCTACAGTTACCTCTCCACGGCGAGCAGGAGATAAACATGCTTTATATCTTTGATTTAGGAAACGTCATCGTCGATATCGATTTTAATCGCGTGTTGGGCGCATGGAGCGATTTTAGCCGCGTGCCGCTGGCGACCTTAAAGCAGAATTTCGCGATGGGCGAGACTTTCCACCAGCATGAACGCGGCGAAATCAGCGATGAAGAGTTCGCTGAACGTTTCTGTCAGGAGATGGGGCTTTCGTTAAGCTATGAACAGTTTTCCCACGGTTGGCAGGCGGTATTTGTCGCCATCCGGCCCGAAGTGATCGACATCATGCACAAACTGCGCGATCAGGGGCATCGTGTCGTTGTGCTATCAAATACCAACCGCCTGCATACCACGTTCTGGCCTGAAGAATACCCTGAAGTTAAGGCGGCGGCTGATAAAATCTATCTCTCGCAGGAGATGGGCATGCGTAAGCCTGAAGCGCGAATTTATCAGGCTGTTCTGCAGTCAGAAGGATTCACCGCGGCCGATGCGGTCTTTTTCGACGACAACGCCGATAATATAGAGGGAGCTAACCAGTTGGGTATTACGTCAATTCTGGTGACCGGAAAAGAGACGATACCTGACTACTTTGCGAAGCAGCTATGCTAAAAACCGTTCATCAAAAAGCCACGCACCATACTCGCCCGCTGCGGGCCTGGCTGAAACTGCTCTGGCACCGGATTGATGAGGACAATATGACCACGCTGGCGGGTAACCTCGCCTACGTGTCATTACTCTCGTTAGTGCCGCTGGTGGCGGTTATCTTTGCCCTGTTTTCCGCCTTTCCGATGTTTGCGGACGTCAGCGTGCAGCTTCGTCATTTTGTCTTCGCGAATTTCATTCCGGCAACCGGGGATGTTATCCAGAACTACATTGAGCAGTTTGTTGCTAATTCCAGCAAGATGACGGCAGTGGGGGCGTGCGGTCTTATCGTCACCGCGCTGCTGTTGATGTACGCCATCGATAACGCGCTAAACACGATCTGGCGGAGTAAAAAAGCGCGGCCAAAGGTCTATTCCTTTGCCGTGTACTGGATGATCCTCACGCTGGGGCCGCTGCTGGCCGGGGCGAGCCTGGCAATCAGTTCTTATCTGCTCTCCCTGCGCTGGGCGAGTGATTTAAACGGCGCTATTGATAATGTGCTTCGCATCTTTCCGTTGATCCTGTCGTGGCTCTCGTTCTGGCTGCTCTATAGCGTGGTGCCGACCACGCGCGTGCCCAACCGCGATGCGGTCGTTGGGGCGCTGGTGGCGGCATTGCTCTTTGAGCTCGGTAAGAAAGGGTTTGCCCTCTACATCACCATGTTTCCGTCCTATCAGCTGATTTACGGCGTGCTGGCGGTGATCCCCATTTTGTTTGTCTGGGTCTACTGGACCTGGTGTATCGTCTTGCTTGGTGCTGAAATAACTGTCACTCTCGGTGTATACCGCGAACTTAAAAAAGCAGCAGAAGCTGAAAAACAACAAGAAGCAGACCAACCATGATTGCATTGATACAGCGCGTAACCCGTGCCAGCGTCACCGTGGAGGGAGAGGTGACGGGTGAAATTGGCCCAGGACTTTTGGTGTTGTTAGGTGTCGAAAAGGATGACGACGAGCAAAAAGCCAACCGCTTGTGTGAGCGCGTACTGGGCTACCGTATTTTCAGCGATGCGGAAGGCAAGATGAACCTGAACGTCCAGCAGGCGGGCGGCAGCGTGCTGGTGGTTTCCCAGTTTACGCTGGCAGCGGATACCGAGCGCGGCATGCGCCCGAGTTTCTCGAAAGGCGCCGCGCCGGATCGTGCAGAAGCACTTTACGAGTACTTTGTAGAGCGTTGTCGCCAGCAGGAAATGAATACGCAAACCGGACGATTCGCTGCAGATATGCAGGTATCGCTGGTGAACGATGGCCCCGTCACATTCTGGCTCCAGGTATGAGCATACTTACGGCATGGCCGCGGGTAACAAGAGAGAGTACAGCTATGTATCACCTTCGAGTACCGCAAACGGAAGAAGAGTTAGAAGCCTATTACCAGTTCCGCTGGGAAATGCTACGCAAGCCATTACATCAGCCAAAAGGCTCTGAGCGCGACGCCTGGGACGCGATGGCCCACCATCAGATGGTGATGGACGAAGACGGCAACCTCGTGGCCGTCGGGCGTTTGTACATCAACGCCGATAACGAAGCGTCTATTCGCTTTATGGCGGTTCATCCCTCCGTGCAGGACAAAGGTCTGGGGACGCTAATGGCGATGACCCTGGAATCCGTCGCCCGTCAGGAAGGCGTTAAGCGCGTTACCTGTAGCGCCCGCGAAGATGCCGTGGAATTCTTCGCTAAACTCGGTTTTGTGAATCAGGGGGAGATCACAACCCCGCAAACCACCCCGATTCGTCATTTTTTGATGATCAAACCCATCGCCACGCTGGATGATATTCTTCATCGCGCCGACTGGTGCGGACAGCTGCAGCAGGCCTGGTATCAGCACATTCCGCTCAGCGAAAAAATGGGCGTGCGCATTCAGCAGTACACCGGACAAAAATTTATTACCACCATGCCGGAAACTGGCAATCAGAACCCCCACCACACCCTCTTTGCTGGAAGTCTGTTCTCACTGGCCACGCTCACCGGCTGGGGACTTATCTGGCTGATGCTGCGCGAGCGCCATCTGGGTGGCACCATCATTCTTGCTGATGCTCATATCCGCTATAGCGCACCGATCAGCGGTAAACCGAGCGCGGTGGCCGATCTGGGATCGCTGGGCGGCGATCTGGATCGCCTGGCACGCGGCCGCAAGGCTCGCGTACAAATGCAGGTTGAACTATTTGGCGATAAAACACCGGGCGCGGTGTTTGAAGGCACCTATATCGTTCTTCCGGCGAAGCCTTTTGGCGCGTATGAAGAGGGCGGGAACGAGGAGGAGTAATCTTCTGTTCACGTTATCCGGGCGTGCTGAATCCGCCCGGCGATATCCCGCATAACGTCTCGCGCAGACTGGCTAACGCCGCCAAGCTGAAAGAAGCCATGGATGACGCCCAGCCAGCGCTGAGCGGTACACTTCACACCCTGCTCAGTCAAATGCTGATATAACATTTCTCCCTCATCGCATAGCGGATCGTACTCTGCGGTAATGATGTGCACTGGCGGAAGTCCGTAAAAATCATCGCGCCACAGCGGGCTCGCTTCGGGATGCTGGCGGTCGATGTCGGCGAGGTACATTTCATACCCGCTGAGCAGGGTATCGCGGGTGATAATGTAATCCGTGCCATTGAGGGCATAGCTTTCAAAACTGGCGGTGGCGTCGAGCATGGGATAGATAAGAATGAGCTGCGCGGGTTTCCATCGTCCTTTCGCGTTGAGCCGCAATGACGTCACCAGCGCAAGATGGCCTCCTGCGCTGTCTCCGCAAAGTGTGATCCGGTTTTTATCCACGCCCAGTTTGTCCGCATAATGCCAGACCAGATCTGCACCTTTTTCCGCATCGTCATGTGCTGCGGGGAAAATATGCTCCGGGGCCAGCCTGTACTGAATCGCGATCACCCGGCAATTGCCGTAGCAGGCTAACTGGCGGAGTTGGTTGTCATGGGTATCAAAGCCGCCGCTGATGAAACATCCACCATGATAGTAAATGGCAGCAGGCAATATTTCAGGCGCATTGAGAGGTGAAAATACCCGAATGGTAAGACCCTCAAGAACAAGCGTCTCCACCTGAACGCGCGTTTCGGTCTCCCCGGCAAGCCCCGTGCTGGCAATATAACCTGCTCGTCGCACCTCAACGCTCTGGCGACGTGACGAGGGTCGCCCTGCAGCGATAAATCCCTGAACCAGCTGTGCAATACCCTGTTCCAGCGCCATGAAAATTCCCTTTTACTGTATGGATAAACAGTTTTATAGCCTGGTTTGATTCAAAAGAAAACAAGAATATTGTTGAGGGCAACAATCTGGAAAGCGGCTCGCAAAGGCGATAACGCGTCTCTCAACGAGAATGGAGAGCATCTGACATGAAAGACGGCGGGTAATGCTGTCGAACTGCAGGCCGGGCAAGCACGCGCCGCCCGGCACTGTAACAGGGAGTTATTCCCCTTCACCCGGGAACAGGAACGGGTTGATCGAGCTGCGGGCGAATCCCTCCTGCTCCATCTTCGCGTCCAGAATCAGCGAGGCAAGATCGTCGGCCACCGCTTCGACTTTCGGGTCTTTTTCCTGATACAGAATCTTCAGGTAAGTGCCACAGTCGCCGCAGCTTTCAGCTTTCACTGCTGCTTCTTCATTTTCCAGCGACCAGTAGTTCAGATCGCGGGTCTGCTCGCAGTTGCTGCACTTGATGCGAACCACGTGCCACTCGGTTTCACACAGGTTGCAGTGCAGGTAGCGCAGCCCCTGAGTGGTGCCGATTTGCACCATGCTCGATACCGGCATGGAGCCGCAGACCGGGCAGAACTGGCGCGCCTCGCCGTATTCGGCGCGAGCTTTGCCGGGGATCAGGCTCGCCATTTGCGCCCAGTAAAGCGACAGCGCAGCCCAGATAAACGGCGCTTTATCGCTGCTCACCAGAGCAAAGTCGGAGGCAAACAGCGCGCTCGCCATCTCTTCCAGCTCCAGGTCAGAGGCTTTTTCCAGATTCTCAATGACCGCCAGCGCGGTTCCGCTCATCTCCGGCTTCAGCTCGGCAATCAGCGAATGCAGCAGCTTTTGCCAGTGCTTGTCGCGCGGCAGGACGTGAATGTCCAACGGCGGCTTGCCCTGCGCGTTGGCTTCTTTGATACGCGCGGTCAGATCCATTTGCAGCGGGTGGTCGTACAGCACCACTTCCTGCGCATGGGCGACCAGCGCGGCAAAGCGCAGAAAATCGCCCAGCGGGTTGTTCTCTGCCAGCTCGCGCAGACGCTCTGCGCGGCGGTTGTAGAGGTTCTTGAGTCTGGGGAATAACAACGGCGGAATATAATCCGCCGTGCGTTTCTCGCTCGACCCCAGCTCATCTTGCGGGATTATGCGAATACTCATTCAGATGACTTTTCCTGTTTCTGGCGGACTTCACGGTACCAGCGCGGGTGATGTTTCTTCGCCCACGTACTGGTTACCCATCCTTCCACCATCGCGGTAATGGTGCCTTTCACCCAAAGGGCGGCGTAGATATGCACCATGATAACCACAATTAACGCCACTGCGGCAAATGAATGCAGCATCAGCGCGAATCGGATCACCGGGATTGAGAAAGCAGGCGCAAAGTACGGACGCCAGATGATCACGCCGCTCACCAGCAACAGGACCAGGAAGATAATCGCCGCCCAGAATACGCATTTCTGGCCGAAGTTATAACGCCCGGTGTCACCCACTTCCTCGTTGACGACGATCTTACGAATATTCTTCGCCCAAAAGATATCATCCCGATTGATTAGGTTATGGTGCCAGTAGCGGAAAAACATGATGATGAAAGACGCGAACATAATGACGCCCACAAACGGGTGCAGGATGCGCGCCAGCTGTGGAGTCCCCATGATCTGCATCAGCCAGTTGAAGGACGGGAAGAAGAACCCCAGCCCGCTTATCGCCGCCAGCATGAAGCAGAAGGCGGTGACCCAGTGGTTGATGCGTTCCGGCGCGGTGTAGCGCACGATGGTGTCACGTTTTCTCATTTGCGCACCTCGTCTTTCTCTTCATGCAGGTTGTCGTCTTCCTCTTCCGCGCGGTTCGGACCGACGCCGACGTAGTGGAAGATGCTCGCTGCGAAGGTGGCAGCAAAACCGACCGCTGCCAGCGGTTTCCAGATGCCTTTCCAGAACTTCACGGTGGCGCTGATTTCCGGGTTCTCCGGCAGACCGTGATACAGATTCGGCTTGTCGGCGTGGTGCAGCACGTACATCACGTGCGTACCGCCAACCCCGGCCGGATCGTACAGGCCCGCGTTGTCGTAACCACGGGTTTTCAGCTCGCCCACGCGCTCTGCCGCCAGCGTTTTCATATCCTCTTTGGAGCCAAAGTGGATAGCGCCGGTTGGGCAGGTCTTCACGCATGCAGGTTCCTGGCCGACGGTTACGCGGTCAACGCACAGGGTGCATTTGTAGACGCGGTTGTCTTCCGGGTTCAGGCGCGGTACGTCGAACGGACAGCCCGCGATGCAGTAGCCGCAGCCGATGCACTGTTCGGACTGGAAGTCGACGATGCCGTTGGCATACTGAATGATAGCCCCTTCTGACGGACATGCCTTCAGGCAGCCCGGATCCGCACAGTGCATACAGCCGTCTTTGCGAATAAGCCATTCCAGTTTGTCGTTCTGCTCCACTTCCGAGAAACGCATCACCGTCCAGGACTTGGCGGTCAGGTCCGCCGGGTTGTCGTACACCCCGACGTTGTGACCCACTTCGTCACGCAGATCGTTCCACTCAGAGCAGGCCACCTGACAGGCTTTACAGCCGATACAGGTGGTCACGTCGATAAGCTTCGCCACTTCCTGCTGGTGGTCCCGCGCCTGAGGCGCGGGCGTGAAACCATTAGTCGCGGAACGACGGATAATGTCTTGAGATTGATAAGCCATAAGTCGTCTCCGTTACACCTTTTCCACGTTCACGAGGAAGGCCTTAAACTCCGGCGTCTGCGTGTTCGCATCACCGACGAACGGCGTCAGGGTGTTCGCAATGAACCCTTTCTTCGCCACGCCCTCATAGCCCCAGTGAATCGGAATACCGATGGTATCCACCTGCTGACCGTGAACGTTCAGCGTGCGAATACGCTTAGTCACCACCGCCTTGGCTTTAATATAGCCACGGTTAGAGGAGACCTTCACGGTATCGCCATGGGCAATGCCGAGCTTGTTCGCCAGCTTCTCACCGATCTCCACAAACTGTTCCGGCTGCGCGATCGCGTTAAGTAGCGCGTGCTTGGTCCAGTAGTGGAAGTGCTCGGTCAGACGGTAGGTGGTGCCCACGTACGGGAACTTGTCCTTTTTACCCAGCGCTTCAAAGTCGCCTTTGAAGATACGGGCTGCCGGGTTTGAGACCACGTTCGGGTGCAGCGGGTTGGTGCCCAGCGGCGTCTCAAACGGCTCGTAGTGTTCCGGGAACGGACCTTCCGCCATCTTATCGATAGCAAACAGACGCCCCATCCCCTCAGGCTGCATGATAAATGGACCAACGTCGCTGCCCGGTGCGGCAGTGCTGTAGTCTGGAATATCCACGCCGCCCCATTTCGCACCGTCCCACTTCAGAAGCTGACGCTTCGGATCCCACGGGTTACCCTGCGGGTCAGCGGATGCGCGGTTATAGAGGATGCGGCGGTTGAGCGGCCACGCCCATGCCCAGCCCAGCGTATTGCCAAGGCCCGACGGGTCGGCGTTATCGCGGTTTGCCATCTGGTTGCCCTTCGGCGTCCAGCTACCGGCAAAGATCCAGCAGCCGCTGGAGGTGGTACCATCATCGCGCAGGTGCGCGAAGGTGCTGAGCTGATCGCCTTTCTTCGCCAGTACGGTGCCGGTGGCCGGGTCGATAACGTCCGCCAGCGCCTTACCGTTGCTCTCCATCGCCACTTCTTCTGGCGCAGGATTTTCCGGCGTCGAGTAGTTCCAGGTCATGTTCAGCACGGGTTCCGGGTTCGCGCCGCCTTCTTCCGCATACATCTTACGCAGGCGTAAGAAGATGCCGGCCAGGATCTCGCCGTCGTTCATGGCGATGCCCGGGGCGTCCGCACCTTTCCAGTGCCACTGCAGCCAGCGTCCGGAGTTAACGATCGACCCGTTCTCTTCCGCGAAGCAGGTTGACGGCAGACGGAACACTTCGGTCTGAATCTTCGACGGATCGACGTCGTTCGATTCGCCGTGATTCTGCCAGAAGGTCGAGGTCTCGGTATTGAGCGGGTCAATCGTCACCAGGAACTTCAGTTTCGACAGCGACTCAACAACCTTGTTCTTGTTAGGGAACGAGGCCACCGGGTTAAAGCCCTGGCACAAATAGCCGTTCACTTTGCCCTGGTGCATCATCTCGAAATACTGCAGAACGTCATAACCTTTGTCCCACTTCGGCAGCCAGTCAAAGCCCCAGCTGTTTTCAGCCGTCGCTTTATCACCGAAGAACGCTTTCATCATCGAGACGAAGAACTTCGGATAGTTGCCCCAGTAGTTCACCTGGCCTTCAAGCAGCGGTTTAGGCGTGCTGGCCGTCAGGTAGGTTTGCAGGTCGGTCTGTTTCTCGCTTGGCAGGCTCATGTAACCCGGCAGGCTTTGAGACAGCAGGCCGAGGTCAGTCAGACCCTGAATGTTGGAGTGACCGCGCAGGGCGTTCACGCCGCCGCCAGCCATACCCATGTTGCCGAGCAGGAGCTGAACCATCGCCATGGTACGGATGTTCTGCGAACCGATGGAGTGTTGCGTCCAGCCGAGGGCGTACAGGAACGACGCGGTTTTGTCCTTCGCGCTGGTTTCGGCGATAAGCTCGCACACCTTCAGGAAGTCCGCCTTCGGCGTACCGCAGATGTTTTCGACAACCTCAGGCGTGTAGCGGGAAACGTGCTCTTTCAGCAGGTTCCACACGCAGCGCGGATGCTGCAGGGTGGTGTCGCGCTTCGCAAAGCCTTTTTCATCCAGCTCGTAGTTCCAGCTGGTTTTGTCGTATTTGCGTTTTTCGGCGTCGTAACCGCTGAACAGGCCATCTTCGAAGTGGTAATCCTCACGCACGATCAGGCTGGCGTTGGTATAGGCTTCGGTGTATTCGCGGTTATATTTTTCGTTGGTCATCAGGTACAGCAATACGCCTGACAGGAAAGTGATGTCAGTACCTGAACGAATAGGGGTGTAGAAATCCGCCACTGACGCAGTACGCGTAAAGCGGGGATCGATCACAATCAGTTTCGCACCGTTGTGGATTTTGGCTTCCATCGCCCAGCGGAACCCGACAGGGTGCGCTTCAGCGGCGTTACCGCCCATCACCACAATGAGGTTGGCGTTCTTGATGTCGACCCAGTGGTTGGTCATCGCACCGCGACCAAATGTTGGAGCAAGACTTGCTACCGTTGGTCCGTGTCAGACACGCGCCTGGTTGTCGACCGCGAGCATACCGAGTGCGCGCGTAAATTTCTGGGTTAAATAACCGGTTTCGTTGCTTGAAGCGGAGGCACACAGCATCCCGGTGGAGAGCCAGCGGTTGACCGTGACGCCGTCGGCATTCTTCTCAACAAAGTTGGCATCGCGGTCTTCTTTAATGTGTTTTGCGATGCGGTCAAACGCCTCTTCCCAGCTGATTTGCTGCCATTTGTCGGATCCAGGCGCACGATATTCAGGGAATTTGAGACGGCTTTCGGAGTGGATAAAGTCCACCAGACCGGCCCCTTTCGGGCACAATGCGCCGCGGTTAACCGGATGATCCGGGTCGCCTTCGATATGGAAAATAGACGCTTTGGCGTTTTTAGCACCGTCGCCGAGGCTATACATTAACAGCCCGCAACCGACAGAGCAGTACGTACAGGTATTACGGGTTTCACGGGTGCGCAGCAGTTTATACTGCCGCGTTTCCGCCAGCGCTACGCCGGGCGCAAAGCCCAGTGCCGCTGCCGTGGTGCCTGCCATACCGCCAGCGCAGATCTTAAAGAACTGCCTTCTGCTGACCTGCATGGGTCACTCCTTGTTTCGACATTGCTTACATATGTAGTTTTGACTTCGCGGCTGAAGAATGACCGCAAAGGAAAAAATTTGCGTTAATCCCTCAATTCCACGAGGGATATCATCAGAATACCACATTGTCGGTACCGCTGTTCTAATGGCGTTAATACAAAGTGAACGTATTATCACCATGTTGATTATAAAGTGTGATATTGATCACATTAAAAGCTCTGCATGTTAAAGCGGTGTAGCCAGTGTCAGGTTGCACCCCTGCTAAATGAGTAGGAGAATGGTTGTCGAAAAGTTGATCCATACTATGCATACAGCCTGTGGTTTATGCTGCAATAGCACGCTCACCTCCGTGGTTGTTCAGGAATACCGCTGTGTCTAAACAAAACCGTGCTCCCCACTCGTCACCACTACCTGCGGGTATTGTGGAACTTTCGGTACACAGACCGCCCCACATCACCCATGCCACGCCGGATTTTCTGGCGGAAGAAGTGCCCGTTGCGCTCGTTTACAACGGTATTTCACATGTGGTGATGATGGCGTCTCCGAAAGATCTTGAGCTGTTCGCCATCGGTTTTTCCCTCTCGGAAGGCATCATTGACCATCCGCAAGATATCTATGGCATGGACGTGGTGCAGGCCTGCAACGGCCTGGAAGTGCAAATCGAGCTCTCCAGCCGCCGCTTTATGGGACTCAAGGAGCGCCGTCGCGCGCTGGCCGGGCGTACCGGCTGTGGCGTGTGCGGCGTTGAGCAGCTCAACGATATTGGTAAACCTGTTGCGCCACTGCCGTTTACTCAGACCTTTGATCTGGCGCACCTCGACCCTGCGCTTGAGCACCTGAATGATGTACAGCCCATCGGCCAGCTGAGCGGCTGCACGCACGCGGCGGCATGGGTGTTGCCGTCGGGGGATATTGCCGGGGGACATGAGGACGTTGGCCGCCACGTGGCGCTGGATAAGCTGCTCGGCCGCCGGGCACGTGAAAGTGAGGTCTGGAAGCAGGGGGCAGCACTCGTTTCCAGCCGCGCCAGCTACGAGATGGTGCAAAAATCCGCGATGTGCGGTGTGGAAATTCTGTTTGCGGTCTCAGCCGCAACAACGCTGGCGGTGGAGGTGGCGGAGCGCTGCAACCTGACGCTGGTGGGCTTCTGCAAGCCGGGAAGGGCGACCATTTATACCCATCCACAACGATTAATAGTTGATCAATAATTTTGAATGATAATAGCAAATCCTTCCGCTTTTAGTTGTTCATGATGAGGTCTAGTATTTATCTCATCAAGGCACAGTGCCTTACCTAAACAACTTAATGAAAGGGTTTATAACATGAAAAGCATCAAAACTTTTGTCGCTGTAATCGCTCTGGCTGCTTCTTTCGGTTCTTTCGCTGCACAGACCGTAACCGCAACCGCCTCTACCATTGATGGCGCAGAAGCTAAAATCGCGGCTCAGGCTCAGGAAGCCGGCGCGTCATCGTACAAAATTACCCAGGCGTTCTCAGGTAACCGCGTACACATGACCGCTGAACTGACTAAATAAGCTGTCCAATCGTCGAAAGAGCGCCCCCGGGGCGCTTTTTTAGTTTATGCCCGCCACGCGCAGCAGCGCGGTTACCACTGCCGCCGCTACGATCACCACAATTAACGGCATCTTTCGCCAGGCCAAAAACACTGCAAACGCCACGCCCAGCACGCGCGCCATGCCGGCAAAGTGGTCACCCTCATAAAACGTGGTCGCCAGCGCCACGGAAAACAGCAATACCGTTGCCGCATCTGACAGCAGCGCCTGTGAACGCTCTGACAATGCCAGCCTGCTGCCCAGTTTCGCTCCGCCAAGACGCATCAAATAGGTTCCCGCAGACAAAATGGCGATGCCGAGAATAAAGAACGTCATGTTTTCCATTATTTTTTCCTCGCGGCAAGACCGAGTAAAGAGAGCAGTACCGGCAGACCTACGGGGGCAAACGGCACCGCGGCCAGCGACAGAACGGCACCGCTGCAGGCGCGTATCAGCGTGGTGCGGTTTTTAAATGCGGGAACCACTAATGCCAGCAGTATCGCCGGGAATACCGCATCCAGGCCTATGGTTTCCGGGTCCGGCAGCAGTTTGCCGACCATGGCACCCAGCAGCGCGCCAAGCGGCCAGACGATGGCGACGCCTAAACCGCACAGCCAGTAGGCGGCTTTACGCTGCTCGGCGGTTTTTTGCGACAGGCCAAACACCACGCTTTCGTCGTTCATGATGTGGCAGCCCAACAGGCTCAGACCGCGCTTACCGACCAGCTCTCGCACCGTCACGCCAAACGGCACGTGGCGCGCGTTGACCAGCAAACCCGCGGCTGCAGCCGCCAGCGGGTTACCGCCGCTTGCTACAATGCCGATAAACATAAACTCTGACGCGCCCGCGAGTACGGTGATGGAGAGCACAAACGGCACCCAGACCGGGAAACCGTAGGCCATCGCCAGCGAGCCGTAGGACATTCCCACCACGCCCACCGCGAGGCAGACCAGGATGATTGCTTTTATGGTGTCGCCTTTCAGACAAGAGAGATGATGCTTCATACATTTTTAGCCATATCGAACGTGTATCCATTATAATGAACGCAACGAAACTGATTTTCAAGGCGAACGATTCGTTCGTTTTATAGAACAAGAGGCCGTTATATGACGCAGCCAATCAGCCTGATCGCTAAAAGTCTGGTGCGGGAACGTCTGCGCACCGGGCTTTCGCTCGCGGAAATTGCCCGCCGTGCCGGGATCGCTAAATCCACTCTTTCCCAGCTGGAGTCCGGCAACGGTAACCCTAGCCTGGAAACGCTGTGGTCGCTGTGCGTGGCGCTGGATATTCCTTTCGCCCGCCTGCTTGAGCCGCAGTTGCCGACCACGCAGGTGATCCGCCGTGGTGAAGGGACGAAAGTGGTCGCCGGACAGGCTAATTATGAAGCCATTTTACTGGCGGCATGCCCTCCCGGCGCGCGCCGCGATGTCTATCTTCTGATGACCCAACCGGGCGCAGATCGTATTTCTCAGCCGCATCCGCCGGGCTCTGTTGAACATATTATTGTGACGCAGGGCCGGGCGCTGGTCGGCCTGCTCGACGCGGCGGAAGAGCTCGGCGCAGGGGATTATATTTGTTATCCCGCCGACCAGCCGCACATCTTCAAGGCCCTGGAGCCAGACACTTACGCGCTGCTGGTGGCGGAACAAAACTAACAGAGATACGGAAACTCATGTCGCTTAAAGCCATTGCCAAAGAACTGGGGCTGTCAGTCACCACCGTCAGCCGCGCCCTCAACGGATATGACGACGTCTCCGCCGAGACGCGCGCTCGCGTAGAAGCGGAAGCCCAGCGACGCGGCTATCGGCCTAACACCTTCGCCCGCCGCCTGAAGATGGGAAAAATTGATGCCGTTGGGCTGGTGTTCCCGGTCCATCCTGTTCCGCTCAATAACAGCGTATTTATGGACATGGTCGGCGAAATTAGCCACGAACTGGTGCGACATGAGATCGACTTATTGCTTATCGCCGACGACGATCTTGCGGATAAGCACAGCTATATGCGCATGGTGCAAAGCCGCCGCGTGGATGCGCTGATTGTGGCCCACACGTTGGATCGCGATCCGCGACTTGAGCAGCTGCAGGCCGCTGGATTTCCCTTTCTGGCGCTTGGTCGCAGTCAGCTACCGCAGCCGTACGCGTGGTTCGACTTCGACAACTATGCCGGTACGTACAATGCTACACGCTGGCTAATCGGGAAAGGCCATCAGCGCATTGCCCTACTGGGCGAAAGCAACAATCAGGCATTCATCACCCAGCGTCGTCAGGGCTATCTGGAAGCGTTGCGGGAAGCCGGGCTTTCCAGCGAATGGCTGCGCGCCATGCCCCCTTCGCGCCGCGTGGGTTATGCCACCACGAAAGAGCTTCTCTCGCTGTCGCAGCCGCCCACGGCCATCATTACCGACTGCAACACTCACGGTGACGGCGCGGCGATGGCGCTGACAGAGCTGGGCCGTCTGACCGGCGAGAACGCTGTTGCGTTGGTTGTTTATGACGGGCTCCCGCAGGACAGTATCGTCGATGCTGACGTGGCGGCAGTGATCCAGTCCACCCGCCAGGGCGTCGGGAAACAGATTGCCGATATGGTGCGTCAGCTGATTAACGGCGACGATATTGAACGGCTTCAGGTGCTTTGGCAGCCCGAATTCTTTCCCGGCCAGACGGCCTGAATCTCTCCATTTTCTAAAGCCGATCACAAAACCGAAACGTTTTGGTTTGTATCCGAAACGTTTCGGATCAACACTCAGATCATCCCGATGACAGGAGATGTCTGATGCAAGATTCCGTTTTACGACTTGAAAGCAACACGGTAGACGTGGTGATCAAAACGTACCCGTTCGCCGAAATTCTCTACTGGGGGCCGCACCTTCAGCACTTTTCGCCACAGGATGTTGCTATGCTCGCGCGCCCTGTTGCCAACGGCAGGCTTGACGTCGACTCCCCGGTCACGCTGATGGCCGAGCTGGGGCACGGTCTGTTTGGTGCTCCCGGCATTGAGGGGCATCGGCAGGGGCTGGACGGTTCACCCATGTTCACCACCACAGACGTACAGCAGTCAGGACAAACCCTGACGGTGACGGCGGAAGATGAACATGCGGGCCTGCGTCTGACCAGTGAACTGGCGCTGGATGCCAGCGGCGTGCTGGTGGTTCGTCACGGTTTAACGAACCTGAAAGCGATCCCCTGGCAGGTGGACCGTTTCGCCGTCACGCTGCCGGTGGCCGAACGCGCGCAGGAGGTGATGGCCTTCCACGGACGCTGGATCAGGGAATTTCAGCCGCACCGCGTAAAGCTTGAACACGACAGCTTCGTGATTGAAAACCGTCGGGGTAAAACCTCCCACGAGCACTTCCCGGCGCTGATTGCCGGTACGCCGTCGTTTAGCGAAATGCAGGGTGACGTCTGGGGCGTGCATCTGGGCTGGAGCGGCAACCACCGCCTGCGCGCGGAAGCGAAAACCGATGGTCGTCGCTACCTGCAGGCCGAAGCGCTCTACCTGCCGGGCGAAATGGCGGTTGAGGAGGGCGATACGCTCTGGACGCCGCGCCTGTATGCCAGCTATTCCACGCATGGCCTGAACGGCATGAGCCAGCCGTTTCATCGCTACCTGCGCAACAACGTTATCCGCTTCCCGGAAAACAAACCGCGCCCGGTGCACCTCAATACCTGGGAAGGGATCTACTTCAACCACGATCCGGACTACATCATGCGCATGGCCGACGAGGCGGCGACGTTGGGTGTGGAGCGCTTTATCATCGACGACGGCTGGTTCAAAGGTCGTAACGACGACCATGCCGCGCTGGGCGACTGGTACCTGGATGAGAAAAAATACCCGAACGGCCTGACGCCGGTGATCGACCACGTCAAACGGCTCGGCATGGAGTTTGGCATCTGGGTTGAGCCGGAGATGATCAACCCAGATTCAGATTTGTACCGCGCGCACCCTGACTGGGTGCTGGCGCTGCCGGGCTACAAACAACACACCGGGCGGCACCAGCTGGTGCTCAATCTGAGTATCCCGGAAGCATTTGATTATCTTGTGGAACGCATGAGCTGGCTTCTGGGTGAACATGAAGTCGACTACGTGAAGTGGGACATGAACCGTGAGCTGGTACAGCCGGGTCACGACGGGAAGGCCGCCGCTGACGCGCAAACCCGCCAGTTTTATCGCCTGCTGGACGTGCTGGGTGAACGTTTTCCGCACATCGAATTTGAATCCTGCTCATCCGGCGGGGGGCGAATTGACTATGAGGTGCTGACGCGCTGCCACCGCTTCTGGGCCTCGGACAACAACGATGCGCTGGAGCGCAACACCATCCAGCGCGGCATGAGCTATTTCTTTCCGCCGGAGGTGATGGGGGCGCATATCGGTCATCATAAATGTCACGCTACCTTCCGCCAGCACAGCATTGAATTTCGCGGTCTGACGGCGCTGTTTGGCCATATGGGGCTGGAACTTGACCCCCTCACCGTCGATGAGAAGGAGCGCGAAGGCTATCGCCGTTACGCCGCGCTGTACAGGCAGTGGCGCGAGGTTATTCATCAGGGCACACAATGGCGCGTGGATATGCCGGATGCCAGTACGCTGGCACAGGGTATTGTGAGCGAAGATAAAACGCAGGGGCTGTTTATCGTCAGCCAGCTCGCCATGCCGGACTACACGCTGATGATGCCGCTGCGCATGCCGGGGCTTGAGCCCAGCGCGCAGTATCGTATTTCGCTGCTCGATCACCCTGATATTCACATTACCGGTGAAGGAGGCCATACCATGCGCAAGCTGCCGGCATGGATGGAAACACCGCAAACGGCGAGCGGCGAGTGGCTGATGCAGGCGGGCATTGCGCTGCCGATTCTGGATCCGGAAACCGCCGTTCTGATTGGCGTTGAACGCGTGTAAAGGTGACGGGCCGGACAGCCGGCCCTCCGTTGAGGATAAAAATAATGAACACAACAACCTGTACCCACAAAGACAACCCTAACTTCTGGATCTTCGGGCTGTTCTTCTTTCTCTACTTCTTCATCATGGCCACCTGCTTTCCGTTCCTGCCGATCTGGCTGTCGGATATCATCGGCCTGAACAAAACCCATACCGGCATCGTCTTTTCCTGCATCTCACTCTCGGCCATTGCCTTCCAGCCGGTGCTTGGGGTGATCTCGGATAAACTGGGTCTAAAAAAACACCTGCTGTGGATCATCTCCGTGCTGCTGTTCCTGTTTGCCCCTTTTTTCCTCTACGTCTTCGCGCCGTTACTAAAAGCCAACATCTGGCTGGGCGCGCTGAGCGGCGGCATGTATATCGGCTTTGTCTTTTCGGCGGGCTCAGGGGCCATTGAGGCGTACATTGAACGCGTGAGCCGTAACAGTTTTTTTGAGTACGGTAAGGCGCGCATGTTTGGCTGCCTCGGCTGGGGGCTATGCGCCTCCACGGGCGGGATCCTGTTCGGCATCGATCCGTCGTATGTTTTCTGGATGGGTTCGGCGGCGGCGCTGCTGTTGATGCTGCTGCTGGTGGTCGCGAAGCCAAAACCCAACCAGACGGCGCAGGTGATGAATGCGCTGGGTGCCAACCAGCCGCAGATCACCGCGAAAACGGTATTTAGCCTGTTCCGTCAGCGCAGGATGTGGATGTTTATTCTGTACGTGATTGGCGTGGCCTGCGTCTATGACGTCTTTGACCAGCAGTTTGCTACCTTCTTCAAAACGTTCTTCGCCACGCCGCAGGAGGGCACTCGCGCCTTTGGTTTTGCGACCACTGCCGGGGAAATCTGCAACGCGATCATCATGTTTTGTTCACCGTGGATCATTAACCGTATCGGCGCGAAAAACACGCTGCTCATCGCCGGGGTGATTATGGCGACGCGCATTATCGGCTCGTCGTTTGCCACCACCGCTGTAGAAGTGATTGCCCTGAAGATGCTGCATGCGCTGGAGGTGCCGTTCCTGCTGGTGGGGGCCTTCAAGTACATCACCGGGGTGTTTGATACGCGTCTTTCGGCGACTATCTACCTGATAGGCTTCCAGTTTGCCAAACAGTCGGCAGCGATCTTCCTCTCCGCGTTTGCCGGAAATATGTATGACCGGATCGGTTTCCAGGAGACATACCTGATGCTGGGCTGTTTCGTGCTGGCGATTACGGTGGTGTCGGCGTTTACGCTCAGCAGCAGGGAGGAGATTGCGGCAGGCAATAAGGCGCTGGAAGTCCATTAACGCTCTGAACCCACTCACTATTCCGGCGTTGGTCAAAAAATGAATAACCTTATAAAAACTACGGCATTGATAATCATTTTCAATATCATTTAATTAACTATAATGAACCAACTGCTTACGCGGCATTAACAGCTGTGCCGCCCGACAATAATGGAGAGGATTATGAGTTATACACTGCCATCCCTGCCGTATGCCTACGACGCACTGGAACCGCATTTCGACAAGCAGACGATGGAAATCCATCACACTAAACACCACCAGACCTATGTGAATAACGCGAACGCCGCGCTGGAAAGCCTGCCAGAGTTCGCTAACCTGCCTGTTGAAGAGCTGATCACCAAGCTGGACCAGCTGCCAGCGGACAAGAAAACCGTGCTGCGTAACAACGCGGGCGGCCACGCAAACCACAGCCTGTTCTGGAAAGGCCTGAAAACCGGTACCACCCTGCAGGGCGACCTGAAAGCGGCTATCGAGCGCGACTTTGGTTCCGTTGACAACTTCAAAGCGGAGTTCGAGAAAGCCGCTGCAACCCGTTTCGGCTCCGGCTGGGCGTGGCTGGTACTGAAAGGTGACAAACTGGCGGTTGTTTCTACTGCTAACCAGGACTCCCCGCTGATGGGTGAAGCGATCTCTGGCGCATCCGGCTTCCCAATCCTGGGTCTGGACGTGTGGGAACACGCTTACTACCTGAAATTCCAGAACCGTCGCCCGGATTACATCAAAGCCTTCTGGGACGTGGTTAACTGGGACGAAGCAGCAGCACGTTTCGCCGCTAAAAAATAAGGTTGCATTGACGCCTGTGAGAAGCGAGTCTGATGGCTCGCTTTTTTTGTATCTGCGTAATGGAGGCAGCGATGCATTATCCGGTGAATGTATTTACAGGCAAGGTAAGGGAGTACGACGGCAGCCGCCCGAGCGCCATCGCCAAAATTCAGGTCGACGGTGAGCTGACGTTAACCGACCTCGGGCTTGCGGGTGACGAGCAGGCAGAAAAGAAAATCCACGGCGGGCCCGAGCGCGCGCTGTGCCACTATCCGCGCGAACACTATCAGTACTGGAAAAACGAGTTCCCCGAACAGGCGGATCTCTTCGTTGCCCCCGCGTTTGGCGAGAATCTCTCCACCGAAGGGCTCACCGAAAAGAATGTATTTATTGGTGATATTTACCGCTGGGGCGATGCCCTGATCCAAGTGACGCAGCCGCGCTCGCCGTGCTTCAAGCTCAACTTCCATTTCGGTATTCATGACATGTCGGCTCAGATGCAAAGCGTGGGTAAAACCGGCTGGCTGTACCGGGTGGTGCTGGCAGGGCAGGTCTCAGCAGATGCGCAGCTCGAGCTGGTATCACGCCTGAGTGAGGTGTCTGTTTACGACGCCTGCGCCATTGCCTGGCATATGCCGTTTGATGACGAGCAGTATCATCGCCTGCTGTCGGCGGCGGGGCTATCGACCAGCTGGACAAGAACGATGCAGAAGCGACGTTTAAGCAGCAGAATCGAAGATAATTCCCGGAGATTGTGGGGTAAGTAGTGTTCTTCATCCCGGCCCTCTCCCCTTCGGGGAGAGGGTTAGGGTGAGGGGGTTACGAACGCTTGTACAATGGTAGCCACAGCGTTAACCGTAGCCCACCCAGCGGGCTGTCGTCGGCTTTGACCCAGCCGCGGTGCTGTTGCATGGCGGTTTCCACAATCGCCAGACCCAGCCCCGTGCCGCCGGATTCCCGGTCGCGCGCCTCATCGGTACGATAGAACGGACGGAAAATCTGCTCGCGATCTTCCGGGCTGACGCCAGGACCGTCGTCGTCGACAATGACGGTGATCCCGTCTTTATCCACCGAGAACGCCACCTCAATCTTCGTATGCGAGTAGCGCAGGGCGTTACGCACGATATTCTCCAGCGCGCTTTCCAGCGCGTTGGGGTTACCGTAGAGCGGCCACGGGCCCGGCGGGAAGTTGACGGTGAAGGATTTACCCATCTGCTCTGCTTCGAATGCCGCGTTGTCCAGCACCTCGTGCCAGAGATGATTCGCTTTCACCGTTTCGCTAACCAGCGCGTTTTTCTGCTGATTACGGGACATGACCAGCAGATCGTTGATCATGCTGTCCAGGCGGTGAGCTTCGGTTTCGATACGTTCCAGCTCTTTGCTTTCCCCGCTGCGGCGGCGCAGCAGCGCGGTGCCAAGCTGTAAGCGCGTTAGCGGGGTGCGCAGCTCGTGCGAGATATCCGACAGCAGGCGCTGCTGTGCGGTCATCATGCGATCGAGAGCGCTCACCATCTGGTTAAAACTGGTCCCGGCGGCAAGGAACTCCTGCGGTCCGGCTTCCAGTTCAGGGTGTTGTCGCAGGTTACCCTGTGCCACCTCATCGGCGGCATTCTTCAGCTTACGCGCCGGTTTTGCCAGGCTCCACGCCAGCCATAACAGCAGCGGCGAGCTGACCAGCATAGTAACAATCAGCAGCAGGAGAGGGCGGTCAAACAGCAGGTTGATGAAGTCGGACTGGGAGCTGCTCGCGGGGCGAATCAGGTAGAGCTGATAATTATCCTCTCCGTCCCTGACGGAGAAAGGCCCCACCATCTCTACGCGGCCATATTTCTTCTTCTGGGGATGATCGGCGTTATCCGCCTGGCCAATGAAGTTGCGGATAATCTGCATTTCATTACGATCGGCACCAATGACGCGGCCTTCGCTGGTCACCAGCAGCAGGCGTTGTCCGGGCGGGGCCCACTTGTCGATAGCGCGAAACAGCCTGCGCCACCACATTAAATCGTTCGGCGGATCGTTTGCCAGCTCGGCTTCAACATGTTGCTCGATCATCACGCCCTGACGTTGCTCGCTGTCGAGAAGCTCCGTCATCTGGCGTGAGTCGAGTTTTGGCAACATCAGTACGAGCATTAAAACCAGTGCCAGCGTCAGCCAGAAGATGGCGAAGATGCGGGCGGTTAAGCTTCCTATCATGAAGCGGAAACCATCAGATAACCGCGACCACGCAGGGTTTTAAACCATGGGTGACCGTCTTTACGCTCAGGCAGCTTACGGCGCAGGTTAGAGATGTGCATGTCGATGGCGCGGTCAAACGGGGTGAGGCGTTTGCCCAGCACTTCCTGGCTTAGATGTTCACGCGAAACCACCTGGCCGAGGTGCTGCGCCAGCAGATATAGCAGGGTGAACTCCGTGCCGGTTAGTTCCAGCGTCTGGCCATCAAAGCTCGCTTCCTGACGGCCCGGGTTGAGGCTCAGGGAGTCGACTTCTAGAGTAGGTGAGCTGTTGTCGGTATTTTGCTGCTGTTCGCTCCAGTGGGAACGACGCAGGATAGCGCGAATACGGGCAACCAGTTCACGGTCATTAAACGGCTTTGGTAAATAGTCATCCGCGCCCAGCTCAAGGCCGAGTACGCGATCAAGTTCACTGCCGCGCGCGGTCAGCATGATTACGGGAGTCTGGTGTGTCTGGCGAAGTTCTTTCAACGTATCAATACCGTTTTTCTTCGGCATCATCACGTCGAGCAAAAGTAAATCGATGCTATCGTCAAGGAGACTCAGCGCCTGCTCGCCATCATGGGCAACCAGGACGTTGAAACCTTCCATGTCGAGCAACTCCTTTAAAAGGGATGTGAGCTCTCGGTCATCATCAACTAACAGGATTTTATTCATTGTTTAAATACCTCCGAGGCAGAAATTACGACATCAAGGCTATCTAATCCATGACTTTACGTTGTTTTACACCCCCTGACGCATGTTTGCAGCCTGAATCGTAGACTGTCTCTCGTTGAATCGCGACACGAAAGATTTTTGGGAGCAAGTGATGCGCAAAGTTACCGCTGCCGTCATGGCCTCAACGCTGGCGTTCAGTGCGTTTAGCCAGGCTGCTGAAGCTATCATCAGCGATAACAGTCCCTTACAAGAGGGCGCAACGCAGAACAGCAGCCAAAGCCATATGTTTGACGGCATAAGTTTAACCGAACATCAGCGTCAACAGATGCGAGATCTGATGCAGAGGGCAAGACACGACCAGCCCCCTGTTAATGTTAGCGAAATGGAGACAATGCATCGCCTTGTCACCGCAGAAAATTTTGATGAAAGCGCTGTGCGCGCTCAGGCCGAAAAAATGGCACAGGAACAGGTTGCCCGCCAGGTAGAGATGGCGAAGGTTCGCAACCAGATGTTCCACCTGCTAACGCCCGAGCAGCAAGCGGTTTTGAATACGAAACATCAGCAGCGAATGGACCAGCTGCGTGAGGTTGCACGGATGCAGCGAAGCTCAGAAACGACGTTTTTCAGTAGCAATAGCAGTACCCGTAGTAACCAGTAAACCCTGTTTTCCTTGCCATAGACACCATCCCTGTCTTCCCCCACATGATGTGGGGGTTTTTTTTGCCCTGCATCTCGTCTGTTAACCGTTTTTTCATCCTTTGACTCCCCATGCTTCCGTTATACTAGCGGCATAACATGACAGGAGCGTTTATGAATCAATCCTATGGAAGACTGGTCAGCCGGGCCGCCATTGCGGCGACCGTCATGGCCTCCAGCCTGTTACTGATTAAAATCTTTGCGTGGTGGTATACCGGCTCGGTCAGTATTCTGGCGGCGCTGGTGGACTCGCTGATGGATATTGCCGCCTCGTTGACCAACCTGCTGGTGGTGCGTTACTCGCTGCAGCCAGCGGACGAAGAGCACACGTTTGGGCACGGCAAAGCGGAGTCGCTGGCCGCGCTGGCGCAAAGTATGTTCATTTCCGGCTCTGCGCTGTTCCTGTTTTTAACCGGCATTCAGCATCTCGTTTCGCCAACACCGATGAACGATCCCGGCGTGGGCGTTGTTGTGACGATAGTCGCGCTTATATGCACCCTTGTTCTGGTAACGTTCCAGCGCTGGGTTGTTCGCAAAACGCAAAGCCAGGCTGTACGGGCGGATATGCTTCATTATCAATCTGATGTTATGATGAATGGGGCTATTCTTATTGCGCTCGGTCTGGCCTGGTATGGCTGGCATCGCGCCGATGCGTTGTTTGCGTTAGGGATTGGTATCTATATTTTATATAGCGCCCTGCGGATGGGGTATGAAGCGGTGCAATCACTGCTTGACCGCGCCCTCCCGGACTCAGAACGTAATGAAATTTTTTCTATCGTGACCTCCTGGCCCGGCGTCAGCGGTGCACACGATCTTCGAACGCGGCAGTCAGGGCCGACCCGCTTTATACAGATTCATATTGAAATGGAAGACAACCTGCCACTGGTACAGGCTCACGTTATTGCTGAGCAGGTCGAGCAGGCGATTTTGCAGCGTTTTCCTGGTTCAGACGTCATCATTCACCAGGATCCCTGCTCGGTTGTACCCGGTCATGTTGGGCTTTCGTAATTCGTTGTAAAAAAGTGAGCCAGGCCAGCATTTTGTGTATAAATTACCGCCGTTTGGTCTGACCTGAATCAATTCAGCTGGAAGGGATTGATATACTATTTGCAGTATTCGTTGGTCGATAAGTTTCTTCCGGCAACAGATTTCAATTTTGCATTCCTAAGTTCAGAGGTAGTCATGATTAAGAAAATCGGTGTGTTGACAAGCGGCGGTGATGCGCCGGGCATGAACGCGGCAATTCGTGGTGTTGTCCGTGCAGCGCTGACGGAAGGCCTGGAAGTTTTTGGCGTTTATGACGGTTATCTGGGCCTGTATGAAGATCGTATGGTTCAGCTCGACCGCTACAGCGTGTCTGACATGATCAACCGTGGCGGTACTTTCCTCGGTTCTGCGCGCTTCCCGGAATTCCGCGACGAACACGTTCGTGAAGTGGCTATCGAAAACATGAAGAAACGTGGTCTGGACGCCCTGGTGGTTATCGGTGGTGACGGTTCCTACATGGGTGCAAAACGTCTGACCGAAATGGGTTTCCCGTGCATCGGTCTGCCTGGCACCATCGACAACGACATCAAAGGCACTGACTACACTATCGGCTTCTTTACTGCGCTCGGTACCGTTGTTGAAGCGATTGACCGCCTGCGTGACACATCGTCTTCTCACCAGCGTATCTCTATCGTTGAAGTGATGGGCCGTTACTGCGGCGACCTGACGCTGGCGGCAGCGATTGCGGGCGGTTGCGAATTTATCGTCGTGCCAGAAGTCGAATTTAGCCGTGAAGATCTGGTTGCTGAAATCAAAGCGGGCATCGCGAAGGGTAAAAAACACGCGATCGTCGCTATCACCGAGCACATCTGTGACGTTGACGAGCTGGCGAAGTACATCGAAGCCGAAACCAAACGCGAAACCCGCGCGACCGTACTGGGTCACATCCAGCGTGGCGGTTCCCCAGGCCCTTACGACCGTATTCTGGCGTCCCGTATGGGCGCGTACGCGATCGATCTGCTGCTGCAGGGCCACGGCGGCCGCTGCGTCGGTATTCAGAACGAAAAACTGGTTCACCACGACATCATCGACGCGATTGAAAATATGAAGCGTCCGTTCAAAGGCGACTGGCTGGACTGCGCGAAAAAACTGTACTGATCGGCTCTGTTGCCCGGTGGCGCTGCGCTTACCGGGCCTACAAAGGCACGACTCGTAGGCCGGGTAAGGCGTAGCCGCCACCCGGCTTTTTTATGCGTGGACGCTTTTTTATTCCACTACGTTATAGCCAATCTTTTTTTATTCTTTAATCCTCGATTCGCTTTCTGGCACGCTGCATTCATCAAAACACTACACATGAGAGCTGGGCGATGAATAAATGGGGCGTGGGTTTAACATTATTGCTGGCATCGACCAGCGTTCTGGCTAAGGACATTCAGTTATTAAACGTGTCATACGACCCGACGCGTGAACTGTACGGGCAATACAACAAAGCGTTTGCGGCGCACTGGAAGCAGGAAACCGGCGATAATGTCGTAGTTCGCCAGTCTCACGGAGGTTCTGGCAAGCAGGCGACCTCCGTCATCAACGGCATTGAAGCCGACGTGGTGACCCTGGCGCTGGCCTACGATGTCGACGCGATCGCCGAGCGCGGTCGCATCGACAAAAACTGGATCAAACGCCTGCCGGATAACTCCGCACCCTACACCTCGACCATCGTCTTCCTGGTGCGTAAAGGCAACCCGAAACAAATTAAAGACTGGAACGACCTGATCAAACCTGGCGTTTCTGTGATTACCCCGAACCCGAAAAGCTCCGGCGGCGCTCGCTGGAACTACCTGGGCGCATGGGGTTACGCGCTGCATCACAACAACGGCGACCAGGCCAAAGCGCAGGAGTTCGTGAAGGCGCTGTATAAAAACGTTGAGGTGCTGGACTCCGGCGCGCGTGGTGCCACCAACACCTTCGTCGAGCGCGGGATTGGCGACGTGCTGATTGCATGGGAAAACGAAGCGCTGCTGGCGACCAACGAACTGGGTAAAGACAAATTCGAGATCGTGACCCCGAGCGAATCGATTCTGGCTGAGCCGACCGTTTCCGTAGTCGATAAAGTGGTTGAGAAGAAAGATACCAAAGCGGTGGCGGAAGCTTACCTGAAGTATCTCTATTCGCCAGAGGGCCAGGAAATTGCGGCGAAAAACTTCTATCGTCCACGCGATCCGGCTGTTGCGAAGAAATACGAAAGCGTATTCCCTAAACTGAAACTCTTCACCATCGATGACGAGTTCGGCGGCTGGACGAAAGCGCAGAAAGAGCACTTCTCTAATGGCGGTACCTTCGACCAAATCAGCCAGCGCTAACCATTAGCCTGTGACACGGTGACCCGGCGTGAGAAATCCGCCGGGTTTTTTATTTGGTCATCATTTTGCGTTACTCTTTTGCCTCAATCGAAAACAGGGAACGCGTTGTGAAAAAAATTATCTTATTGATCCTCCTTGTCATCGCCCTTGCCGCTGGCGGTGTGTACTGGATGAAGGCGGGTAATCCGAATGCGTTAAGACATATCGTTCTCGACCAGTGTGTGCCTAATCAGATCCAAAATCGTAACCCGGCACCGTGTGCGCAGGTGAAAATGGATGCAGGCTATGTGATATTTAAAGACCGCAACGGGCCGCTGCAATACCTGCTGATGCCGACCTATCGCATCAACGGCACCGAGAGCCCGCTGTTGACCGAAGCGCATACGCCGAACTTTTTCTGGCTGGCGTGGCAGTCGCGCAGCTTTATGACCCTGAAGCGTGGAGCCGAGGTGCCTGACAGCGCCATTTCGCTGACGATTAACTCCCCGACAGGGCGCACGCAGAACCACTTTCATATTCATATCTCCTGCCTTCGCCCGGACGTGCGCGAGAAGCTCAACGCGGCACAGGGAGAAATCAGCACCCAGTGGCTGCCTCTTCCTGGGGGACTGGAAGGACATGAGTATCTTGCTCGTCGGGTGACGGAGAATGAACTGGTCCAGCGCAGCCCGTTTATGATGCTGGCAGAAGAGCTGCCGGAAGCGCGCGACCATATGGGGCGTTTCGCACTGGCGATGGCGCAGCAGTCTGATGGTTCGTTTGTGTTGCTGGCGACCGAGCGTAACCTGCTCACGCTTAACCGCGCGTCTGCGGAGGAACTGCAGGATCATCAATGCGCTATCCTGAAGTAACCCCACCATAAATCGCGTTTACTCGGGCCGCCTGTCACCGTAGACTTGCTGAAAAATTCTACAGGAGACAGGTATGTCGCTCTGGTCAACGTATCCTCTGCTGCTGCCCTCACTGATCGTTGGCGTCACCATCGTGCTGTGGGCGACGTCGCTATTGCCGGAATTCATCACCGCGCTGCTGTTTTTCACAGCGGCAATGACTGCGAAGATCGCCCCGCCGGAGGTCATCTTTGGCGGTTTTGCCTCGTCTGCTTTCTGGCTGGTCTTCAGCGGATTCGTGCTTGGCGTTGCGATCCGTAAAACTGGACTGGCAGACAGGGCCGCCAGGGCGCTGTCGGCAAGGCTCACCGACTCCTGGGGGTTGATGGTGGCGAGCGTGGTGCTGCTAAGCTACGCGCTGGCGTTTGTGATGCCGTCGAATATGGGACGTATTGCGCTACTGATGCCGATTGTCGCCGCGATGGCGAAACGCGCCGGTATCTCAGACGGCTCCCGCGCGTGGTTTGGTCTGGCGCTGGCGGTAGGGTTTGGGACTTTCCAGCTTTCGGCGACGATTCTGCCCGCTAACGTCCCTAATCTGGTAATGAGCGGTGCGGCGGAAGGTTCGTACGGCATCCATCTGAACTATGTCCCTTATCTGCTGCTGCACACGCCGGTGCTGGGCATTCTCAAAGGCCTGATTCTGATTGGCCTCATCTGCTGGCTATTTCCTGGCAACCCAAAACCGCCTAAGGAACAGGCGCCGTCTGAGCCTATGGGGCGGGACGAAAAGCGTCTTGCCTGGCTGCTGGCGGTGGTGCTGGGGATGTGGGTGACGGAGAGCTGGCACGGCGTGGGGCCCGCGTGGACGGGGCTGGCGGCGTCGATCATCGTTATGCTGCCGCGCATTGGTTTCATTACCGGGGAAGAGTTTTCTGCGGGGGTGAATATGCGCACCTGTATCTACGTTGCCGGTATTCTGGGGCTGGCGATCGTCGTGACGCAAACCGGTATCGGAACAGCGGTGGGCGAGGCGTTGCTTCGCATTATGCCGCTGGATACAGACCGACCGTTCACCAGTTTCCTGGCGCTGACCGGTATTACCACCGCACTCAACTTCATTATGACCGCCAACGGCGTTCCGGCGCTGTATACCACTCTGGCGCAGAGTTTTTCGGACGCGACCGGTTTCCCGCTGCTGTCGGTGATCATGATTCAGGTGCTGGGTTATTCCACGCCGCTGTTGCCCTATCAGGCGTCGCCGATTGTGGTGGCGATGGGGTTAGGAAAGGTGCCTGCCAGGGCGGGGATGGTGCTTTGTCTGGCGCTGGCTATTGCAACGTATCTGGTGCTGCTGCCGCTGGATTATCTGTGGTTTAGCCTGCTGGGACGGCTGTAAAAAAGCCCGGTGGCGCTGACGCTTACCGGGCCTAGAGAACCGTAGGGCGGGTTAGCGAAGCGCCACCCGCCACAAAGGCAATTACGCCTGTTTAGCCGCTTCTGCCGCTTTAACGATCACCGCGAAAGCGTCCGCTTTCAGGGATGCACCGCCAACCAGCGCGCCATCGATGTCTGGCTGGGTGAACAGCTCAGCAGCGTTGGAAGCGTTAACGGAACCGCCGTACTGGATAATCACTTGCTCAGCGATTTTGGCGTCAGCTTTCGCAATGTGGTCACGAATGAATTTGTGAACAGCCTGAGCCTGTGCAGGGGTTGCTGATTTGCCGGTACCGATCGCCCAGACTGGCTCGTAAGCGATAACCGCGCCTTCGAACGCTGCCGCGCCCTGGGTTTTCAGCACTGCGTCGATCTGACGTGCGCACACTTCTTCAGTTTTGCCCGCTTCGTTTTCTGCTTCGGTTTCACCGATGCACAGAACCGGGATCAGACCCTGCTCTTTCAGCACGGCGAATTTCTTCGCAATGAACTCGTCGGATTCTTTGTGATAGGTGCGACGCTCGGAGTGGCCGATGATGATGTATTTCGCGCCGATATCTTTCAGCATTTCAGCGGAGGTTTCACCGGTGAACGCGCCAGACAGGTTAACGTCAACGTTCTGCGCGCCCAGAATGATGTGGCTGCCGTCAGCGGCACGTTTAGCCAGATCCAGGTACATATCCGGCGGAGCGATAGCAACCGCGCAGCCGGTCACGCCAGCCAGCTCTTTACGCAGGTTCGCAACCAGTTCGTTTACCATGTGGCGGCTGCCGTTCAGTTTCCAGTTACCCATCACTAAAGGATGTCGCATTTCAATTCTCCACGCTAAATAAGCGAATTAAGGAATATGGCCACCCTGTCGGGCAGCATGGTCTGTGAATCAGTATAGAGATTTTCCCTCGAAAGGCTTTGCTTTTTGTCATTAATTCGCCCCGCCGAGAGTGTCAGATAGTGCCAGCTTAATCGGTTCAACAGCGAAGGTCAGTCCTTTTTCGCCGTTGTCCGCCACAACATAGCGGGTCGCGCCTTCGGTATCGGCGTAGTAACGCTTGTTTTTCCCGGCGGTAAGGAGTTTCTGCAGCTTTTGCTGGCTTTGCTTTTTCGTCAGTGCCGGGGTAAACGCCTGCAGGACCGCGCTCATATACTCAAGCGCTTTCGCCTTAGCGGCTTTCTGCTCTGGCCCCTGTATCGGCAGCCAGGTGATTTGCATGCTTTTGATTTTTAACGTTCCGCGCTCCAGCGCCGTCGAGGCATACAAATTCTCATTAATCTTGCTTGCCGCACGAGTCAGTGTGGGGGTATCGCGGGAGCCATCAATGGCGCGAAACTCATCCAGCGGCAGCGTGGGGTTGGCCTGATTGAAGGCTTCACGAAACTGGCTGATGGACTGATCGAACGACGGGGCGCCCGCCAGCAGATACGGCGCTGTGGTGGGGGCAGTGGTTTCGGCGGCGTGCAGGGGAAAACCCGCGCTGAGCACCGCTAAACACAGGAAAAGAGAATGTGCCGAACTTTTCATCAACATTGTCCCTGGCCGTAAGTGCTCATGATTAAAACGATATCTGGTCGGCTTGTCAAAAGGTCACAACTCCAGGGTAAAATGCGCGCTATACGATAATAAGGAACCTTACATGACCATACAGCAGTGGCTGTTTTCATTCAAAGGGCGTATTGGACGCCGTGATTTCTGGATCTGGATGGTGACGTGGGTTGTCGCCATGCTGCTTCTGTTTTTCGTTGCTTACAACGCATGGCTGAGCACGCAAACGGCGGCCTTCGCGCTGGTCTGCCTGCTATGGCCAACGGCGGCTGTTGTTGTTAAACGCCTGCACGACCGCGGTCGTTCCGGCGCGTGGGCATTTCTGATTATTCTGGCGTGGATGCTGGTTGCGGGGAACTGGGCGATGCTTCCGTCCATCCTGCCGTGGGTTGTGGGCAGGCTGCTGCCTTCGGTCATCTTCGTGATGATGATTGTCGATCTGGGTGCGTTTATCGGCACCCAGAGCGAAAACAAATACGGTAAAGATACCGTTGAGGTGAAATACCGCTGATCACCAGTAGTGTTCAGCGGTCATATGGCCCGGCCGGCGGCGAAGATGTTTCGTCATCTGCCGGGTATCCTTCAGAAGCTGCTGCGTGTCCCGTACCATCTGCGGGTTGCCACACAGCATGACGTGGCTGGTTTCAGCGTTCAGCGGCAAACCCACCGCCTCTTCCAGGGCTCCACTCTCAATTAACGCCGGCACGCGACCGGTCAGCGTTCCAGCTACGGTTTCGCGGCTGACCACCGTCTGAATCTTTAACTTGCCGCCGTACTGCTGCTCCAGCGCCTGCATCTGCGGCAGGTAGCTCAGGTCTGCAGCGTAGCGCGCAGCGTGCACCAGCACGATGTTTTTAAAGCGCTCCAGATCTTTGCCGTACTGCAAAATAGAGAGATAAGGGCCGATGGCCGTACCGGTTGCCAGCATCCAGAGCGTGTCACAATCCGGGATCTCTTCGAGCACAAAGAAGCCTGCCGCTTCACTCACAATTTGCACGTCGTCGCCGGGCTTAAGGGCGGCAAGGCGCGGGCTGAGCTTACCGTCAGGAACGGTGACCAGATAGAATTCGAGATCCGGGTTATCAGGCGCGTTAACGTAAGAGTAGGCGCGCTGCACGCGCTCTCCGTCGACATCCAGTCCCAGCTTCGCAAATTGCCCGGCTTTAAACGGGTGAACGGGAGCATGTACGGTGAGACTAAATAGCGCATCGGTCCAGAACTTTACCTTTGTGACTTTACCTGTTACCCAGTCCGCCATGATCTTCTCCTGTGCTGTTTCTCTGTTCTATCTTCCGTACTTGTGGTGACAATTTCCAGCCCGTCAGGGCCGGAAAGCTCTATCGATCAAACGGTTTTACAGAATGTGCGTCTGCACGTCCGGGTCTTTGCGGTCGAGATAGTGGATAGACTGGATACGACGAATGGTGCGTGATTTACCGCGGATCAGCAGCGTTTCGGTGGTCGCCATATTGCCCTTGCGGGTGATGCCGTCCAGCAGATCGCCTTTGGTGATGCCGGTCGCCGAGAAGACCACGTTATCGCTACGGGCCATCTCGTCCAGCGCGAGCACTTTATTGGCCTCGATGCCCATCGCTTCGCAGCGCGCCAGCTCATTTTCTCCGATACGGCGGTTCTCTTCGCTGTCGCCTTTCACCTCGTGGCGGGGCAGCAGACGGGCCTGCATATCGCCATCGAGCGCGCGGATCACTGCCGCAGAGACCACACCTTCCGGTGCGCCGCCGATGCCGTACAGCAAGTCTACTTCGCTGTCCGGCATGCAGGTAAGGATCGAGGCGGCAACGTCACCGTCCGGAATGGCAAACACGCGCACGCCGAGCTTTTGCATCTGCGCGATGGTGGCGTCGTGGCGCGGTTTCGCCAGAATCGTCACGGTGAGTTCGCTAAGGGGTTTGCCCAGGGCTTTGGCGACGTTGTGCAGGTTCTCTTCCAGCGGCAGGCTAAGGTCGATTGCGCCTTTCGCGCCAGGACCGACAATCAGCTTTTCCATGTACATATCCGGCGCGTTAAGGAAGCAGCCTTTATCGCCCACGGCCAGCACCGCCAGGGCGTTGGCCTGACCCATTGCGGTCATGCGGGTACCTTCGATCGGGTCGACGGCAATATCCACGGCATCGCCTTTGCCGGTACCGACTTTTTCACCAATATAGAGCATTGGCGCTTCGTCGATCTCGCCTTCGCCGATCACGATGGTGCCGTCGATGTTGACCTGATTAAGTACAATGCGCATGGCATGGACGGCTGCACCGTCTGCGGTATTTTTATCGCCACGACCCAGCCACTTATAGCCTGCAAGGGCTGCCGCTTCGGTGACGCGGGAAAACTCGATAGCAAGTTCACGTTTCATGAGGTACTCGTGCAATCAAAAGGAATTGCACGAAGTTTATCACAGTGTGGGGAGGGGTGTTTTAAGTCCCCTCTCCCCAAAGGGGAGAGGGTTAGGGTGAGGAGAAAGTTTGTCTTACTCCTCGTGTTCTTCCCACGCCAGGGCGCGTTTCACCGCTTTCTTCCAGCCGCTGTAGCGGAAGTTACGCTCGGTGGTTTCGATGCCCGGGCGGAACTCGCGTTCGATAACCGCTTTTTCCTGCAGCTCGTCCAGGTTCTGCCAGAAGCCTACCGCCAGACCGGCAAGGTACGCCGCACCCAGCGCCGTCACTTCACGCACTTCAGGGCGCTCAACGCGGGTGCCCAGAATGTCGGACTGGAACTGCATCAGGAAGTTATTCGCTACCGCACCGCCGTCCACGCGCAGAGCGTGCAGACGAATGCCGGAGTCCGCCTGCATCGCTTCCAGCACGTCTCGGGTCTGGTAGGCGATGGATTCCAGAGTGGCGCGAATAATGTGGTTAGAGTTCACGCCACGCGTCAGTCCGAAAATCGCGCCGCGTGCATACGGATCCCAGTAGGGTGCGCCCAGACCGGTGAATGCAGGCACCACGTACACGCCGTTGGTGTCTTTCACTTTGGTGGCGAAGTACTCGGAGTCGAATGCATCGCTGATCAGCTTCATCTCGTCACGCAGCCACTGGATAGACGCACCGGCCATGAACACAGCACCTTCCAGGGCATAGTTCACTTCGCCGCGCGGGCCGCAGGCGATGGTGGTCAGCAGACCGTTTTCTGATTTCACCGCTTTCTCACCGGTGTTCATCAGCATAAAGCAGCCGGTGCCGTAGGTATTCTTCGCCATCCCTTCCTTGACGCACAGCTGGCCGAACAGCGCCGCCTGCTGGTCACCGGCGATACCGGCAATAGGAATACGGGTGCCACCTTTACCGCCGATGTTGGTCTGGCCGTAAACCTCAGAAGACTTGCGCACTTCAGGCAGCATCGCGCGTGGGATATCCAGCGCGTCCAACATCTTGTCATCCCACTCCAGGGTGTTGATGTTGAACAGCATGGTACGCGAGGCATTGGTGTAATCGGTGACGTGGACGCGTCCCTGGGTCATCTTCCAGATAAGCCAGGTGTCAACGGTACCGAACAGCAGCTCGCCGCGTTTAGCACGCTCGCGTGAACCTTCCACGTGGTCGAGGATCCATTTCACTTTGGTGCCGGAGAAGTACGGGTCAACCACCAGGCCGGTGGCGCTGCGCACGTACTCTTCCATACCGTCGCGCTTCAGCTGTTCGCAAATCTCAGAGGTACGGCGGCACTGCCAGACGATGGCGTTGTAAATAGGCTTACCGGTTTCACGTTCCCAGACGATCGTCGTTTCACGCTGGTTGGTGATACCAATCGCGGCAATCTCGTCGGAACTGATATCGGCTTTCGCCAGCACTTCGACCAGCGTGGAGCTTTGTGACGCCCAAATCTCCATCGGGTCGTGTTCTACCCAGCCTGGACGAGGATAAATTTGCTCAAATTCGCGCTGTGACACGCTGACGATGTTCGCGTCATGATCCATTACGACAGCGCGGGAGCTGGTAGTGCCCTGGTCGAGCGCAACGATATATTTTTTTTCGGTCATGGTATGTGTCCCGTAGTCAGATTACAGCGAAGCTTTTTGTTGTGCGGTAGAAGTCGTTTCCTTCTCATCTTCCACACAGGTGTCGCACGGTAAGTGGCGACCAATTAATTTGCGGTAGCTAAAGGCACCCAGCGCAGCCCCGACAACCGGCGCAAACAGCGGCACCAGGAAGTAAGGAATGTCTTTGCCACCTGTGAAGGCGACGTCGCCCCAGCCTGCGATAAAGGCGAACGCTTTTGGTCCGATATCACGTGCCGGATTCATCGCGAAGCCGGTCAGCGGGCCCATTGATGCGCCAATTACCGCAATCAGCAAACCAATCAGCAGGGGTGCCAGCGGGCCGCGCGGAATGCCGTTTCCGTCGTCGGTCAGCGCCAGGATAACGCCCATCAGAATAGCGGTAATCACCATTTCAACTGCGAACGCCTGCACAAAATTGATGTGCGGGTTAGGGTAGGTTGAGAAGATGCCTGCCAGATCCAGACTTTCGACGCTGCCGCGTACCATATGATGCGTCTGTTCGAAGTCGATGAAAAGATTGTAATAAAGCCCGTAAACTAACGCCGCTGCGCAAAACGCGCCGGCAAACTGAGAAAGAATGAAAGGTACAACTTTGCGTCCGTCGAAGCACGCGAACAGCCACAGTGCGATTGTCACCGCCGGGTTAAGATGTGCACCAGAAACCCCTGCAGTCAGGTAGATGGCCATCGCCACGCCCAGACCCCAGATGATACTGATTTCCCACTGACCAAAACTGGCACCCGCCACTTTCAGTGCAGCGACACAGCCCACTCCGAAGAATATCAACAACCCGGTACCAAGGAACTCGGCAATGCACTGGCCTTTTAAGGTTGATGTCTGACTCATAATCGGAATCCTGAAGAAATTGATGTTTATTGTTAGCATGGCCGCCCGTGACAGCCACGATGCCCTGTAGACATAGTGTTAATTTATCGTTAACGAGCAAAAACGAGAAATATCGAAATCAAAATGTGTGCTCTGTGTCAATAAAATGAGCGTTTTCGCGCCATAAAGCACATTTTTGCAGCAGTACAGGATCAATGCAGGAATGTGAGCTGAATCATTTCATTAACGAATCAGTTAACAATTTAGGGGTATATGACGCGAACACACCAGGACCAGACCTAAAAGTGTTGCAAACCGCGATCTGCGCGGTGTGTCGCTGGACACAGAGCGCCGCGCTCCATACAATCGACGGTATATGTCGTGCGCGTTTATGTTAAAGCGTCGCCTTGCAATTCAGGAGAGGTAGCATCATGTCTTTAGAAGTGTTTGAGAAACTGGAATCGAAAGTACAGCAGGCGATTGACACCATCACCCTGCTGCAGATGGAAATTGAAGAGCTGAAAGAGAAGAACAACAGCCTGGCGCAGGAAGTTCAGAACGCGCAGCACGGCCGCGAAGAACTGGAGCGCGAAAACAACCAGCTGCGCGAACAGCAGAACGGCTGGCAGGATCGCCTGCAGGCGCTGCTGGGACGTATGGAAGAAGTGTGATCCCCGCTGGGATAAACCAGGGACAAAAAAACCGCCACATTGCTGTTGGCGGTTTTTTTATGGTCCACGCTTACGGTTTTATTACTCGATATCCAGCGGATCTTCGGAAAGGATAATGCCGGTATTATCAGCGTAGAGATGGTCGCCTGAGAAGAAGGTCACGCCGCCGAAATTGACGCGCACGTCGCTTTCGCCGATGCCGTCACCTGCCGCCCCTACCGGTATGGCTGCGATAGCCTGAATCCCGATATCCAGGTCTTCCAGATCGTCCACCTGGCGCACGGAACCGTACACCACAAGGCCTTCCCACTCGTTCTGGACGGCAATGCCGGCCAGTTCAGCATCAATTAATGCCCGGCGCACGGAACCGCCGCCGTCGACCACAAGAACGCGGCCGCGGCCGTTCTGTTCGAGCAGATCGTACAGCAACCCGTTGTCCTCGAAACATTTCACCGTGACGATTTGACCGCCAAATGATGACCGCCCACCAAAGTTGGAGAACAGCGGTTCAACGACGTTGACATCTTCCTGGTAGATGTCACAAAGCTCGGAGGTATCGTATTTCATAGGTTTAACGCTCAGTTGCTGCGAATGTGTTCAGTATATCGTGCGAAATGCGTTGTTGGCAAAATCATCAATTGTTAATTGATATTTGTCAGCTAACGCAGCGTCTGGCTTAACACAATCCCGATGACGAACAACAGGTTAGTCAGCAGCGCACCTTTTACCGTGCGCTCCAGCATCGGCGGCATGGCGGACGGGCTGAGTTCACGCATCACAAAGCGGGCCTGCTTAATCAGCAGCGGCGCGGCAAGCACAAACAGCCAGCCCCACAGGCTTTGCAAGGAAATCAGGTTAAACAGCGCCAGGCAAACCAGCGCGCCAATGAGCAGGCAGGCATGATAGCGGCGGGCATTAACCGGCCCCAGACGAACCGCCAGGGTATTTTTGCCGTTCTCGCGATCGCTGTCGATGTCGCGCAGGTTGTTGATGTTGAGCACAGCCGTCGCAAGCAGACCGCAGGTGGTCGC
The DNA here is from genome assembly GCF_977039595.1 of Enterobacter sp. Taxonomy (NCBI): domain Bacteria; kingdom Pseudomonadati; phylum Pseudomonadota; class Gammaproteobacteria; order Enterobacterales; family Enterobacteriaceae; genus Enterobacter; species Enterobacter sp. Next base: position 41,260 of record NZ_CDRQYH010000010.1, on the reverse strand, counting down.
AGGCAGGAACAGGGCAGGGATCACCGTATGCGCCTGCAGGTACCAGCTTCCCATCACGCTCAGCCAGCCGAAGAACACCAGTACGGAGATATCCCCGAGTCCAATATAACCGTAAGGACGCGTGCCGACGGTGTAGGTGATGGCCGCGATAATGGCTAATAAACCCAGCACCAGGAAACCAATAAAATCGCTGGTGGTTTTAGACGCCACCGTTACCAGCGCCAGGCCGGATACGCAGATCAGCACCACGGTGATGATCAGCGCGCGTTTCATCTGCGCCTGGGTAATCACCCCTTTCTGCATTCCGCGCAGTGGCCCTATGCGGTCCGGCTTGTCGCTGCCTTTTACCGCGTCGCCGTAGTCGTTGGCGAGATTGGAGAGAATTTGCAGCAGGCCGGCGGTAATCAGTGCCAGCGCGGCAACCAGCGGATCGAAATAACCCTGCCACCAGGCAAGGGCGGTGCCGACGATAATCGCGGCAAAGGCCAGAGGAAGTGTTTTAGGGCGCAGACTTTCGAGCCACGCCTGCGTACGGCTGATGTCAGTCATAAGTATTTAGCCAATAAAAATGGGGGCATTAGCCCCCATTAAACGTGATGAGAATCCAGTAACCGCGATTATAGGATAAAACGGCTCAGATCTTCATCTGCCACTAACGCATCCAGATGTTTACTCACATATTCTGCGTCAATGGTAACGGTTTGACCGTTCAGGTCGCTCGCGTCATAAGAGATATCTTCGACCAGGCGTTCCAGCACGGTGTGCAGACGACGCGCACCGATGTTTTCGGTGGTTTCGTTCACCTGCCATGCAGCCTGGGCAATACGTTTGATACCGTCTTCGGTGAATTCGAGGTTCACGCCTTCGGTCGCCATCAGCGCTTTGTACTGTACGGTAGCAGAGGCGTTTGGCTCGGTCAGGATACGTTCGAAATCTTCGGTGGTCAGCGCCTGCAGCTCAACGCGGATAGGCAGACGGCCCTGCAGCTCCGGGATCAGATCCGACGGGCTGGCAACCTGGAAGGCACCTGATGCGATAAACAGGATGTGGTCCGTTTTCACCATGCCGTGCTTGGTGGAGACGGTGCAGCCTTCAACCAGCGGCAGCAGGTCGCGCTGAACGCCTTCGCGGGACACATCCGGGCCGGAGCTGTTGCCGCCGCGCTTACAAATTTTGTCGATTTCGTCGATAAACACGATACCGTGCTGCTCAACCGCGTCGATAGCATCCTGCTTCAGCTCTTCCGGGTTCACCAGCTTCGCCGCTTCTTCTTCAATCAGCAGCTTCATCGCGTCTTTAATTTTCAGCTTACGCGTTTTCTGCTTCTGGCCGCCCAGGTTCTGGAACATGGACTGGAGCTGGCTGGTCATCTCTTCCATGCCCGGAGGTGCCATGATTTCCACACCCATTGGCGCGGCAGCGAGATCGATCTCAATCTCTTTGTCATCCAGCTGGCCTTCGCGCAGTTTTTTGCGGAACGCCTGACGCGCGGCTGAAGGCTCAGCCTGCTGTTCTGCCTGGCCCCAGTTGTTTTTTGCCGGTGGGATCAGAACGTCGAGAATGCGCTCTTCGGCCATCTCTTCCGCGCGATAGCGGTTTTTCTCGATCGCCTGGACGCGCACCATCTTGATCGCCGAATCGGTCAGATCGCGGATGATGGAGTCCACTTCTTTACCCACATAGCCCACTTCGGTGAACTTGGTGGCTTCAACTTTGATGAACGGCGCGTTAGCCAGCTTCGCCAGACGACGGGCGATTTCGGTTTTACCGACGCCGGTCGGGCCGATCATCAGAATGTTTTTCGGGGTCACTTCGTGGCGCAGCTCTTCGTCAAGCTGCATACGACGCCAGCGGTTACGCAGAGCGATAGCCACGGAGCGCTTGGCGTTATCCTGGCCGATAATGTGTTTGTTCAGTTCGCTGACAATTTCGCGTGGGGTCATTTCAGACATGGGAGATCCTTACGCTTTGGAGGTCAATTCTTCGATGGTGTGGTTGTGGTTGGTATAAATGCAGATATCACCTGCAATATCCAACGCCTTCACCGCGATATCACGCGCGTTCATGTCGGTATTCTCCAACAGCGCGCGGGCTGCAGCCTGGGCATAAGGGCCGCCAGAGCCGATGGCAATCAGATCATTTTCCGGCTGAATGACGTCACCGTTACCGGTGATGATAAGCGAAGCGGTTTCATCGGCCACGGCCAGCAGCGCTTCGAGCTTGCGCAGCATGCGGTCGGTACGCCAGTCTTTCGCCAGCTCAACGGCAGCTTTCACCAGATGACCCTGGTGCATTTCCAGTTTGCGTTCAAACAGTTCAAACAGCGTGAAGGCATCCGCCGTGCCGCCTGCAAAACCGGCGATCACTTTGTCGTTGTAGAGACGGCGTACTTTCTTCACGTTGCCTTTCATGACGGTATTACCCAGCGTGGCCTGGCCATCACCGGCGATTACCACATGGCCGTTACGGCGTACACTTACTATTGTTGTCACGAGCAGACCCCCTGGTTACAGAATCGGGAAACAGAAGCCCTGAGCCTGTGCTCAGGGCTGAATTAAATGATAGATGGGGGGGATTTTGGGGGTTTCAACCCCCGGAGGCGAGTCGAATGCAGTTTGTGTGACCGGCGATTTTCAAACGCGAAATGGTGCCATCGGCATTTTCTTTGCCTTTGACCGGCCCAATCACCACGCGATTCCAGCCGTTATTGGTGGTAATACGCGAATCAAACCCTTCGAAGGCCAGCTGCGCACGCACCGTTTCCGCCTGCTCCGCGCCTTTGAACGAACCGCACTGCACCATCCAGCGGCGTTCGTCTTTTTTCTCAGCCGTCTGCTTCGGCGCTTCGGTCTCTTTGGTCACCGGCGCAGCCTGCTGAGTTTTCGGCTGCTGCGCGGTGGTATGCGCTGGCGTCTGAAGCAGATCCTGATACGGCTGAGCCGCCTGTTTCTGCGGCTGAGTTTTCGGCTGCTGCTGGACAGGCTGAGACTGCACCGTACGCGTCGGCTGCTGATACGGCTGTTCCGTTACCCGCGGCTGTGCCTTAGGCTGCTGCACCGGCTGGGTTTGTGCCCACTGCTGCTGTTGTTGCTGCTGGATCTGCTGTTGCGCCTGACGTCGCTGCAGCGTTTGCTGGCGCTGTGCCGGGGTCTGCTCATTCCACGGCACTTCGTTCAGCTGTGTAGGCTGCTGGCGCATATCGGCCTGCATTTGTGCCAGCAGCTGACGCTGTTCATCCGTTAGCTGATTCGCATTCTGCACTTCACCACCCGCAGAAGGTTCAGTTGGCGCACGTACCCCAGGCTGACGGCTTTCCAGCTCTTTGATATAGCGCCAGCGCTCTTCAGGCTTCGGAGGAAGGCCATTTCCGGCCACTTTACTTGCCTGAAGCGCCTCAGACTCTTCTTTTTTATGGTGCGTGATAAAGTACAGGCCACCAATAAAGGCGACGACTACAGCCGCAGCAATAGCGACCATTGCTGGCGAGACAGCAGGCAGGTTACGTTGCTTTTTCCTTGAGCTACTCTTTTTGCGTCGCGAAGGTGCCGGCTGGCCGCGACGTACATAATCTCGTTGTGCCACTATCGTTTCGCTGTATTTATTCGTTCGTCAGTCCGCCATGTTACTTAAGCGGCGGGGCTTTGACCAGATAAGGGTATCCGAAAGACGTTTACTTTAAGTCAATGCCTGGGTAGTGCCGCGGACGATCAGTTCACAGTCAAGCAACCGCGAGCCGCTGCTAACTGTTTGACCGTGAAGCTGATCCAGCAGAAGAAGCATCGCTTCGCGGCCGATTTGGTAGCGCGGCTGAGCGACCGTTGAGAGCGGCGGATCGCAAAATTCCGAAAGCGAAATATTATCGAAACCGATGATCGATAAATCTTTAGGTATGCGAAGGCCGCGGCGTTTGGCATACGATAATGCGCCCAGCGCCATCACGTCGCTGTGACAAAATACGGCGGTTGGCGGCTCAGGCAGGTCCAGAAGTTTCTCCAGCGCCTGTCCACCTGCAGCGAAGGTAAAATCGCCGCGCGCAATGTAGTGCGGATCGACGGTAGCGCCGGTACGGCGCAGCGCCTGAACGTAGCCCTGCAGACGGTAGTGACACAGCGGCATCTCTTCCGGTCCGGCGATGCAGCCAATACGCTTATGCCCCAGCTCCTGGAGATAATTTACGGCGTTGAACGCGGCGGTGAGGTTATCGATATGGACCGTCGGCAGCTCCAGCTCTGGCGCAAACTCGTTGGCCATGACCATCGGCGGTAAATTACGCTGTTCTTCAATGCTGGCATCAAACGGCAGACGAGAGCCAAGCAAAAGCATGCCGTCGATCTGCTTGGTGATAATAAGGTCGATGAAGGTTTTTTCCTGCTGATTCTGATGAGCACAGTCGCCAATCAGCACCAGGTAACCTTGTTCCGCCGCGGTGACTTCAATACCGCGGATAATCTCGCTGAAGAAGGGGTCACAGATGTCCGGCACAATCACCAGAATGGTGCGCGACTCGTTGCGTTTAACGTTACGCCCCATCGCCTGTGGGAAATAGCCCACTTCCAGCGCAGCCTGCTCCACCCGGTTACGGGTCGCCTGGGAGACTTTATCCGGGTTCATTAATGCGCGGGATACCGTTGCCGTAGAGACTTGTGCTTTCTGGGCAACGTCTTTCATGGTCGCCGGTGCAACCTCTTTCCTGGACTTCAACGTCTTCTCCTCGCCTGAACACCGAACTTCTGACATCACCATTTTTACAGATAGTTAATGGAATCGGTTACAGAATTTTCATAAAAAGTGTGAGGAGCGTTAAATTTTTCGATCCAGCTTCAGCCTTCGATAGGGTCGACGTCCAGCACCCACTTCACTTTTCGCGCTTCGGGCAGGGTGTTAATCAGCACCAGCGCGCCGCTAACAATATGCTGAAGACGAATGCGCGAGGGGTGCTGGAGCAAGATCTGCCAGCGGAAACGGCCGCCGCGTTTTGGCGCGAGGGCAGGCACCGGGCCCAAAATCCACAGCTGACTATCCACCAGCGGGCTGGCCTGCAGAAGGTTTCTCAGTTGCTGCAGGAAAAGTGGCGCCTGCTGGTTGTTATGATCTTCCGCGCGGATGATGACGTGACTGGTCCACGGCGGTAGCTGCATAGTCTGGCGCTCGGCCAGCGCCTGCTCGGCAAAGGCGTCATAGCCTTTGTGCAGCAGGGTTTGCAGCAGCGGGTGCTCCGGGTGGTGCGTTTGCAACACCACTTCGCCCTGTTTACCGGCGCGTCCTGCACGTCCGGCTACCTGGGTGTAAAGCTGGGCGAAGCGCTCGGCGGAGCGGAAATCTGCCGAGAACAGCGCGCCGTCCACGTCCAGCAGGGCGACCAGCGTCACGTCCGGGAAGTGGTGGCCTTTGGCCAGCATCTGGGTGCCAATCAGGATGCGCGCGCCACCGCGATGCACTTCCGCCAGCTGCTGTTCGAGCGCGCCTTTGCGGCTGGTGGTGTCCCGGTCGATACGCGAAATCGGCACGTCCGGGAAGAAGGGACCAAGCGCCTGTTCAAGCTGTTCCGTTCCCAGACCGACCGGCACGATATGCGTTGAACCACACGACGGGCACTGGCGCGGCACCGGACGCTGGCTGTCACAGTGGTGGCAGCGCAAATGCCGCTGGGCCTGGTGGAAGGTATAGTAGTGGTCGCAGCGCGGGCATTCGGCAATCCAGCCGCAGTCGTGGCACAGGAGGGCGGGGGCGAATCCGCGGCGGTTCAGAAACAGAATGACCTGATTCCCCGCCTGCAGGTGCTGGCGCATGCGGGTAATCAGTGCAGGCGCAAGCCCGGCCTGAACCTGCTGACCTTTCAGATCCAGCACGTGCTGAATGGCCGGACGAGCATTCCCCGCCCGACGCGTCAGGCGAAGCATGTGGTATTTACGCTGGCGCACGTTGTGCAGCGTTTCGAGCGCCGGCGTGGCGGAACCCAGAATAATGGGAATTTGCTCGCTGTGCGCGCGATAGACCGCCAGATCGCGGGCATGGTAGCGCCAGCCTTCCTGCTGTTTATAGGAGCTGTCGTGCTCTTCGTCGATCACGATAACGCCAAGATTTTTAAACGGCGTAAACAGCGATGAACGGGTGCCGATCACAATCGCCGCTTCGCCGTTTTTCGCTTTCAGCCAGGCGCTGAGGCGTTCGCTGTCGTTCAGGCCGGAGTGCAGCACCTCAACCGGCGCGTTAAAGCGTTCGCGAAATCGGGCGATGGTTTGCGGCGTCAGGCCAATTTCCGGCACCATCACCAGCGCCTGTTTCCCCTGAGCGAGCACGTTTTCCAGCACGCTCAGGTAGACTTCGGTCTTGCCGGAACCGGTGACCCCCGCCAGCAGCCAGGCAGAGAAACGATCGGAGGCGCTATGAATCGCGCCTACCGCGGTGGCCTGTTCGGTATTCAGACGCAGGCGATCCCCTGAAACGGAGAAACTCTCCCGCCAGTCGTTCAGAGCAGGCGCTTCGCTGGCCAGTTCGCTTAGCCCTTTCTTTCTTAATGCCTGTAGCGCCGTTTCGCTGACCTCAAGCTCGTCGACCTGATGCCGCCAGATTTTCCCCTGACGCAGCGCCGCCAGCGCCTGCTGCTGCTTCTGCGAGCGCTTCAGGCTGTTGATGTCGACGGCCTGGCCTTCCTCCGTGGCAAACCAGTACCACATTGGCGCATGGCTGGCGCTCTTGCCCTGACGCAGCATAATTGGCAGAGCGTGGAACAGGACGTCGCCGATCGGGTGATGATAATAATCCGCCGCCCACAGCAGCAGTCGCCATATGCTGGTGGAGTAAACCGGCTCGCTGTCCAGCACCTCAACGACTGATTTCAGCTCATTAAGCGGTAGCTCGCTTTTATCGCTGACGGAGACGACGATCCCCACGCGCTGCTGTTTGCCAAACGGCACGGTCACGCGGCAGCCCGCTTTGGCGCTCATGCTGTCGGGCAGCAGATAGTCAAAGGTGCGGGGAAGCGGAACGGGCAGGGCAACGTGAGCGACGGGCATCGAATCTTCCTGACTTGAAAAGTGGCGCGTTAGTATACACATTAGTAAAAGCGGCGTGCGGATCAGTTTGCATACGTTGGTCAAATTCTGTATGATTCGCCGCCTTTGGTGTACTTTACGCCAAAGAACTTACAATCAACATCGCGTGGTGTCTGGCGTTAGGGCTGGAAGAGCGACGCGGCCTTAACTGAGGTTCTCCCATGAAAAAAGATATTCACCCGAAATACGAAATGATTACTGCAAACTGTTCTTGCGGTAACTCTATCCAGATCCGCTCTACCGTGGGTCACGATCTGAACCTGGACGTGTGCGGCAAATGCCACCCGTTCTACACTGGTAAGCAGCGTGACGTTGCAACCGGTGGCCGTGTTGACCGCTTCAACAAGCGTTTCAGCATCCCGGGCGCTAAATAAGTTTCCCGAAAAAAAGGCACCGCAAGGTGCCTTTTTTGTATCCGCTTCTCAGTATTCCCACGTCTCCGGGTCAATACCCAGTTCACGCATGATCACCTTCGCCTCTTCCGGGATTTCATCACTACGCTCTTTGCGCAGATCTTCATCGTTCGGCAACGGTTGACCGGTAAACGCATGAAGAAACGCTTCGCACAGCAGTTCGCTGTTAGTCGCGTGGCGCAGGTTGTTCACCTGACGACGCGTACGTTCATCGGTGAGGATCTTCAACACCTTCAGAGGAATGGAAACCGTAATTTTCTTTACTTGCTCACTCTTCTTACCGTGCTCAGCGTATGGGCTGATATATTCGCCGCTCCATTCAGCCATGAGATACCTTTAATCCTCTCAGTCATTTATCTAAAGGTGCAAAACCTGTAACCACCCGTTTTGAACCGCAATCTTGTCTAGTTTACCGTAGAGACGATACCGTGGCACGGATATTGCCGCTGCAGCGTGCACTAAAGCATATAATTTTAACGGCTATTTGCGCATTGCTCAATCTATACGCAAAGAAGTTTAGATGTCCAGATGTATTGACGTCCATACCTTCAGTGTTTACTCTGGTGCCTGACTTTTCACCTCATTCGCCAGGAAGCCCTCACCATGACGCGTAAACAGGCCACTATTGCAGTGCGTAGCGGATTAAATGATGACGAGCAGTACGGCTGCGTTGTCCCGCCGATTCATCTTTCCAGTACCTACAACTTCACCGGATTTAATGAACCCCGCGCGCATGATTACTCGCGTCGTGGCAACCCTACACGTGACGTGACCCAGCGCGCGCTTGCGGAACTGGAAGGGGGCGCAGGGGCAGTATTAACCAATACCGGGATGTCCGCCATTCACCTGGTGACCACCGTGTTCCTGAAACCGGGCGATCTGCTGGTTGCCCCACACGATTGCTACGGCGGCAGCTATCGCCTGTTTGATAGCCTGGCAAAACGCGGCTGCTATCGCGTGCTGTTTGTCGATCAAAACGACGAACAGGCGCTGAAACAGGCTCTGGCAGAGAAACCAAAGCTGGTTCTGGTGGAAAGTCCAAGTAATCCATTGTTGCGCGTTGTCGATATTGCGAAAATTTGTCAGCTCGCAAGGGATGCGGGAGCGATAAGTGTAGTGGATAATACGTTCCTCAGTCCGGCCCTTCAGAACCCACTCGCACTGGGTGCCGATCTGGTATTGCATTCATGCACTAAATATCTGAACGGCCATTCTGACGTGGTGGCAGGCGTGGTGATTGCCAAAGATCCGGATGTTGTCACCGAACTGGCATGGTGGGCCAATAACATTGGCGTCACCGCGGGCGCCTTCGACAGCTATCTGCTGTTGCGCGGCATCCGCACGCTTTCGCCGCGCATGGACGTAGCGCAGCGCAATGCCCAGGCGATTGTCGATTTCCTGAAAACCCAGCCGCTGGTGAAAAAGCTTTATCACCCGTCGCTGCCGGAAAATCAGGGGCACGAGATTGCCGCGCGCCAGCAGAAAGGGTTTGGCGCGATGTTAAGTTTTGAACTGGATGGTGACGAGCAAACGCTGCGTCGCTTCCTGAGCGGGCTGTCATTGTTTACGCTGGCGGAATCCTTAGGTGGGGTTGAAAGCTTGATCTCCCACGCCGCAACCATGACGCACGCAGGTATGGCACCGGAAGCACGTGCCGCCGCCGGGATTTCTGAGACGCTGCTGCGTATCTCAACCGGCATTGAAGATTCTGAAGATTTAATTGCCGATCTGGAAAATGGCTTCCGGATCGCAGCCAAGGGGTAATCATGAGTGTGATAGCGCAGGCAGGGGCGAAGGGTCGTCAGCTGCACAAGTTTGGTGGTAGTAGTCTTGCTGATGTGAAATGTTACCTGCGCGTTGCAGGGATCATGACGGAATATTCACAGCCGGGTGACATGATGGTTGTCTCGGCAGCGGGCAGCACCACCAACCAGTTGATTAGCTGGCTGAAACTGAGCCAGACCGATCGCCTTTCTGCGCATCAGGTGCAACAGTCCTTACGTCGTTACCAGAGCGAGCTGATTGCCGGCCTGCTGCCTGCGGACGTGGCGGACGGGCTGATCGGTGCCTTCACCCATGACCTTGAGCGTCTGGCTGCCCTGCTGGACAGCGGTATTACCGATGCGGTGTATGCCGAAGTGGTGGGCCACGGTGAAGTGTGGTCCGCACGCCTGATGGCCGCCGTACTGCAACACCTGGGCGTGGAAGCGGCCTGGCTCGACGCGCGTGATTTCCTGCGCGCCGAACGCGCCGCGCAGCCGCAGGTGGATGAAGGGTTGTCCTACCCGCTGCTGCAACAGCTGCTGGTGCAGCACCCGGGCAAACGTATTGTCGTCACCGGCTTTATTAGCCGCAGCAACGCGGGCGAAACCGTGCTGCTGGGCCGTAACGGATCGGACTACTCGGCAACGCAGATTGGTGCCCTGGCGGGCGTGTCCCGCGTCACCATCTGGAGCGACGTGGCCGGTGTTTACAGCGCGGACCCGCGTAAAGTTAAAGATGCCTGTCTGCTGCCGCTGCTGCGCCTGGATGAAGCCAGTGAACTGGCGCGTCTGGCTGCGCCGGTACTGCACGCGCGCACGCTGCAGCCGGTTTCCGGCAGCGATATCGACCTCCAGCTGCGCTGCAGTTACACCCCGGATCAAGGCTCCACGCGCATTGAGCGCGTGCTGGCGTCCGGTACCGGGGCACGTATTGTCACCAGTCATGACGACATCTGCCTGATTGAGTTCCAGGTGCCTGCGGGGCAGGACTTCAAGCTGGCGCATAAAGAGATCGACACGATCCTGAAACGTGCTCAGGTGCGTCCGCTGGCCGTGGGTGTTCACAATGACCGCCAGCTGCTGCAGTTCTGCTATACCGCAGAAGTGGCGGACAGCGCGCTGAAAATTCTGGATGAAGCAGGCCTGCCGGGCGAACTTCGCCTGCGTCAGGGGCTGGCGCTGGTGGCGATGGTGGGCGCGGGCGTCACCCGTAACCCGCTGCACTGCCACCGCTTCTGGCAGCAGCTGAAAGGCCAGCCGGTGGAGTTCACCTGGCAGTCGGAAGAGGGCATCAGCCTGGTTGCCGTTCTGCGCAAAGGGCCAACCGAAAGTCTGATTCAGGGTCTGCATACCTCCCTGTTCCGCGCGGAAAAACGCATCGGCCTGGTGCTGTTCGGGAAAGGTAATATCGGTTCCCGATGGCTTGAGCTGTTTGCCCGCGAACAGGTGACGCTCTCGGCGCGTACCGGGTTTGAATTTATTCTTGCGGGCGTGGTAGACAGTCGCCGCAGCCTGCTGAACTACGAAGGGCTGGACGCCAGCCGCGCGCTTGCCTTCTTTAACGATGAAGCGGTTGAGCAGGATGAAGAGTCGCTGTTCCTGTGGATGCGTGCGCACCCGTATGACGATCTGGTGGTGCTGGACGTTACCGCCAGCGAACAGCTTGCCGATCAGTACCTTGATTTCGCCAGCCACGGTTTCCACGTCATCAGCGCCAACAAGCTGGCGGGGGCGAGCAGCACCGATAAATACCGTCAGATCCACGACGCGTTTGAAAAAACTGGCCGTCACTGGCTGTATAACGCCACCGTGGGCGCGGGCCTGCCGGTTAACCACACCGTGCGTGACCTGATTGAAAGCGGCGACAGCATTCTGGCGCTGAGCGGTATCTTCTCCGGCACGCTCTCCTGGCTGTTCCTGCAGTTTGACGGCACCGTACCGTTCACCGACCTGGTGGATCAGGCGTGGCAGCAGGGCTTAACGGAACCCGATCCGCGCGTTGACCTTTCCGGTAAAGACGTGATGCGTAAGCTGGTAATCCTGGCGCGTGAAGCTGGTTACGACATCGAACCGGATTCCGTACGCGTCGAATCTCTGGTGCCTGCCGGCTGTGAAGAAGGTTCTGTGGACCATTTCTTTGAAAATGGTGAAGAGCTTAACGAGCAGATGGTTCAGCGTCTGGAAGCGGCGAACGAGATGGGGCTGGTACTGCGCTATGTGGCGCGTTTTGAGGCTAACGGAAAAGCGCGAGTCGGTGTCGAGGCGGTGCGTCCTGAGCATCCACTGGCGGCGCTGCTGCCGTGCGATAACGTCTTCGCCATCGAAAGCCGCTGGTACCGCGATAACCCGCTGGTGATCCGCGGTCCTGGCGCCGGGCGCGATGTCACCGCAGGAGCAATTCAGTCCGACATCAACCGTCTGGCTAAGCTGCTGTAACCCGTCACCCTGGCCCTCTCCCCGCACAGTGGGAGAGGGCTCCAGTCAGGACAGATTAAACCAAACGGTTTTTCGCATCCGCTATCGCCTGCGCCACCTGCTTAGGCGACACGCCGCCTTTCGCGGCACGCTTATCCAGGCAAGACTGCAGCGCAAGAATCGGATACACATCATCCCCGATAACCGCGCTGAACTTCTGCAGGTCGGCCAGCGCCAGATCTTCCAGCGGTTTACCCTGACGAATAGCTTCCACTACCGCTTCACCCACAATATGGTGCGCTTCACGGAAAGGTACGCCTTTCGCCACCAGATAATCCGCCAGCTCGGTAGAGTTCGCATAGCCCTGCTGCGCCGCTTCCTGGCACCGTGGACGTTTCACCTGAATGCCGTCCAGCACCAGCGCGCCCATATGCAGACAGTCCAGCCAGGTGTCGAGCGCGTCGAACAATCCTTCTTTGTCTTCCTGCATGTCTTTGTTATACGCCAGAGGCAGCCCTTTCAGGGTCATCATCATGCCGGTCAGCGCGCCCTGCACGCGGCCACATTTACCGCGAATTAGCTCCAGCGCGTCCGGGTTTTTCTTCTGCGGCATCAGGGATGAGCCTGAGGTCACGCGGTCGGACAGCTCGACGAAGCCCGCTTCGCCAGAGTTAAAGAAGATCAGGTCTTCGGCAAAGCGCGACAGATGCACCATCCCGATCGAGGCATTGGAGAGCAGCTCCAGCACGTGGTCGCGGTCAGACACGCTGTCCAGGCTGTTACGGGTGGCGGAGGCAAAGCCCAACCAGCCTGCCAGCTGTTCACGGTCGATTTCGTAAGCGGTTCCGGCCAGCGCGCCGCTGCCCAGCGGGCTGACGTCCAGACGTTTAAGGGTGTCCTGCAGACGGCTTTCATCACGCGCCAGCATCTCGACGTAGGCCAGACACCAGTGCGCAAAGGTCACCGGCTGGGCGCGCTGCAGGTGGGTATAACCCGGCATCACCGCGTCCTGGTTGTTCTGCGCGGTCTCCACCAGTGCGCTCTGCAGCTGACGATTAGCCGCCAGCAGTTCGCCAACGGTATCTTTACACCACAGCTTCAGATCGGTGGCGACCTGGTCGTTACGGCTGCGTCCGGTGTGCAGCTTTTTGCCCAGCTGGCCGACCTTGTCGATAAGTTTGCCTTCCACCCAGCTGTGAATATCTTCAGCATCGCTTTCGAGGATCTGCTGCGGGTTAAGACGCACCTCTTCCAGCAGATTATTCAGCGCTTCTTCCAGCTGTAATTGTTCGTCTGCGGTCAGTACGCCAACCGTCACCAGCGCTTTGGACCAGGCCACAGAGCCGACAATATCCTGTTCGGCCAGGCGGTAGTCGAAGCGCAAAGAGTCGTTGAACTGTTTGAACCGCTGATCCGCTGCCTGTGTAAAACGCCCACCCCAAAGTGCCATAACATGCTTCCTTAATATCTTTGAATTTCATTGCCCGGTGGCGCTGCGCTTACCGGGCCTACAAAACGTTAAATCGATTACGCCAGAATACGCGTGCCAATCGGCGTGCCGTTGAACAGCGCAGGCAGTTGTTCAGCGTGACGCCAGGAGGCGATATCCACCGGGCGGCCCAGCGTGCGCGCGGCATCCAGCGCGGCGTTCACTTTGACGATCATGCCGTCGGTGATGATGCCCTGCGCAATCAGCTGCTCGGCTTTCTCTGCCGTCATTTCTGCGATGCGCTGGCCTTTTCCGTCCAGAATGCCGCTCACGTCGGAGAGAAGGATCAGATCCGCGCCCAGCGTTGCCGCGAGCGCGGTTGCTGCCTGGTCAGCGTTGACGTTCATCAGCTCGCCCTCTTCGGTCACGCCGATTGAGCTCACCACCGGCAGGAAACCCCCTTCCAGCAGCGTATTAATCAGCTTAGGCGAACCAGGCTGCGCCAGTCCAACGTGGCCGAGCTCTTCGTCGAGCTGGGTCACTTTTACGCTGTCGCCATCGCCCAGATAGAGGCCAACGGACGCGATGTGGTGTTTCTTCGCCCACGCCAGCAGCGTTTTGTTCGCCGTACCCGCCAGCGCGCCGGTAATGATGTCAATCTGGTCAGCAGGCGTCACGCGCAGGCCGTTTTTCTTTTTCACCGGCAGGTTGAGCCCTTTCATCAGCTCATCCACCACGCAGCCGCCGCCGTGCACAATCACCAGCGGACGTTGATGTGACTCGCGATAGTTCACCAGCGCGGTAAACAGACGCTCCAGCGCTTCTTCGCTATCCAGCAGTACACCACCGAGTTTGATAATTAATGGGTTCATCATCACACCTTAAATAAGAGCCTGCGTTTCCGGGAAACCGAAACGAATATTTGCACACTGCATTGCCTGTGCGGCAGCGCCTTTCAGTAAGTTATCTTCTGCGGCCACCACGATGAGATGCTCACCTTGAACGGCAAAGCCGATATCGCAGAACGGCAGACCGACCACGTTTTTCAGCGCCGGCACGCCTTTGTCGTACAGGCGCACCAGCGGTTTGTCCGCATACGCCTGCGTGAAGGCCTCGTTCACCTGCTCTTTGGTCACGCCCGGTTTCAGGCGGCAGGTGATGGTTTCGAGGATCCCACGCGGGAAGCTGCCCAGGTGCGGGGTGAAAATGACGTCCGCGCCCAGATGCGTCGTGATTTCAGGGTGATGACGGTGATTAAACACGCCATACGGCTGAAGGCTCACTTCGCAGAAGCTGTTGGAGATCGCCGCCTTGCGGCCTGCACCGCTCACGCCGCTGGTGGCGTTGATCACCGGCCACTGGCTCAGATCCAGCAGGCCTGCGTCGATCAGCGGCTTCAGGGAAAGCTGCGCCGCAGTCGGGTAGCAGCCCGGAACGGCAATCAGGTCAGCTTCTTTCAGTTTGTCTGCGCTCCACTCCGCCAGGCCGTACACCGCTTTTTCCAGCAGATCCGGATGCTGATGGGTGAAACCGTAATATTTTTCGTAGAACGCGCCATCATTAACGCGGAACGCGCCGGAGAGGTCGAAGACCACGCACCCAGCCGCCAGGAACTGCGGCGCCAGGTCGTGGCTGACCTCGTGCGCGGTGGCTAAAAACACCACGTCGACGCCGTCGGTAAACTCGCTGATGTCAGACATGGGCTGCAGCGGCAGATCGACCAGGCCCTTAAGCTGCGGATGCAAATCGGAAATTAACTTTCCTGCATCATTGCTTTGCGCTGACACGGTCAAAGCGGTTATGGTCATATGTGGATGGCGATTCACGTAGCTTACAAGCTCTGCGCCCGCATAACCGCTAGCGCCTACAATCAGCGTATTCAACATCGGGTTCCTTTATGCTCAACGTTAATGTATTTTTATTCACATTTATTGCATGAATATTGATACTATCACGACCTAAGGTGTGTCAACAATGAAAATGAACTTACCGCCATTTATCGAGATCTACCGCGCCCTGATTGCCACACCGTCCATCAGCGCAACGGAAGAAGCGCTGGATCAGAGCAATGAGTCTTTAATCAATCTGCTGGCGGGTTGGTTTAGCGATCTTGGGTTTAATGTTGAGGTTCAGCCCGTTCCCGGAACCCGCCACAAATTTAACCTGCTCGCCAGCACCGGAACCGGTGCGGGCGGCCTGCTGCTGGCCGGTCATACCGACACCGTCCCGTTTGACGATGGCCGCTGGACGCGCGATCCGTTCACCCTGACCGAGCACGACAACAAGCTCTACGGTTTGGGCACCGCCGACATGAAAGGCTTCTTCGCCTTTATCCTCGACGCGCTGCGTGACGTGGACGTGACGAAGCTGAAAAAACCGCTCTACATTCTAGCGACCGCTGATGAAGAGACCAGCATGGCGGGCGCGCGCTACTTCTCTGAAAACACGTCGATTCGCCCGGATTGCGCGATCATCGGCGAGCCGACGTCATTGCAACCTATTCGCGCGCACAAAGGCCATATCTCTACGGCCGTGCGCGTGCTCGGCCAGTCTGGCCACTCCAGCGACCCGGCGCGCGGCGTGAACGCCATTGAGCTGATGCATGACGCCATCGGTCGCATCATGGCCCTGCGCGACGATCTGAAAGAGCGCTATCACTATGACGCGTTCACCGTGCCGTATCCGACTCTGAACCTCGGCAGCCTGCACGGCGGCGATGCCTCGAACCGTATCTGCGCCTGCTGCGAACTGCATATGGACATCCGCCCGCTGCCGGGTATGACCCTCAGCGATCTCGACGGCCTGCTGAATGAGGCGCTGGCCCCGGTGAGCGAGCGCTGGCCGGGCCGCCTGACGGTCTCCGAACTGCATCCGCCGATCCCGGGTTACGAATGCCCGCCGGACCATCAGCTGGTTGAGGTGGTGGAAAAGCTGCTCGGTGAGAAAACCGACGTGGTGAACTACTGCACCGAAGCGCCGTTTATTCAGACGCTTTGCCCTACGCTGGTCCTTGGCCCCGGCTCCATCAACCAGGCGCACCAGCCGGATGAATATCTGGAAACCCGCTTCATCAAGCCAACCCGCGAACTGATTACTCAGGTTGTGCATCATTTCTGCTGGCATTAAAACCGCACCGTACACCCCATAGGGAGAAGACTGCCTGGTGCGGTCTTTTCCCCTTTACCCAAAGGGCAGTAAGGTCCTGGGCAGGGGATGTCTCACTCCCCATCATGAACTTTCTTCATCTTGTCTGAGCAAACCTCACCGTTATTGTTGATTATTTATGTTGACGTCCCTCTGCTTTTCCGTCATTTTTACATCTGGACGTCTAAACGTATAGAAGTTCACAAGACAACAGACAACGACATGTGATTGATAGAGGTAAGGTATGAGCTTTTTTCACGCCAACCAGCGGGAAGCACTGAATCAGAGCCTGGCCGAAGTAAACGGTCAGATTAACGTCTCTTTTGAATTTTTCCCGCCGCGCACCAGTGAAATGGAGCAAACCCTGTGGAGCTCTATCGATCGTCTCAGCAGCCTGAAGCCGAAGTTCGTTTCCGTGACTTACGGCGCTAACTCCGGCGAGCGCGATCGTACGCACAGCATTATCAAAGGCATCAAAGATCGTACCGGTCTGGAAGCTGCGCCGCACCTCACCTGTATTGACGCGACCCGCGACGAGTTACGGGCTATCGCCCAGGATTACTGGAATAACGGCATCCGTCATATTGTCGCACTGCGCGGTGATCTGCCGCCGGGCAGCGGTAAGCCGGACATGTATGCCGCCGATCTGGTCGCGCTGCTGAAAGAAGTGGCTGATTTTGATATCTCCGTTGCCGCTTATCCTGAGGTGCATCCGGAAGCGAAAAGCGCCCAGGCCGATCTGCTTAACCTCAAGCGTAAAGTGGACGCCGGCGCGAATCGCGCCATTACCCAGTTCTTCTTCGATGTCGAAAGCTATCTGCGCTTCCGTGACCGCTGCGTCTCCGCGGGCATCGACGTTGAAATTATCCCGGGTATTCTGCCGGTCTCTAACTTTAAGCAGGCGAAGAAATTCGCTGATATGACCAATGTCCGTATTCCGCTGTGGATGTCCAAAATGTACGAAGGGCTGGACGATGACCCGGAAACCCGCAAGCTGGTGGGGGCTAATATCGCGATGGACATGGTGAAAATTTTAAGCCGTGAAGGAGTAAAAGATTTCCACTTCTACACGTTAAATCGCGCGGAGATGAGCTACGCTATTTGCCATACCCTGGGCGTTCGCCCCGCGTAAAACACCAAAAGCCCTCTTATATTGAGGGCTTTTTAACAGGGTAAAAAGTTAAAAGGTATCAGCTATCGAATCTGTGGATTAATTCAACTATAACTTATTGCTAGTGGTGTATATCGTAACGGTAACACTGTAAAAGGGAGCATAGCGATGAGCACGTCAGACGAGACCAATAAAGCGGCATCAGTCGGCAAATGCCCGTTCCACCAGGGCGGCGTCGATCACAGCGCGGGCGCAGGTACAGGCAGCCGCGACTGGTGGCCAAAACAACTCCGCATCGATCTTCTTAACCAACATTCCAATCGTTCGAACCCGCTGGGTGAAGACTTCGACTACCGCAAAGAATTCAGCAAACTTGATTACTCCGCCCTTAAAGGCGACCTCAAAGCACTCTTAACCGACTCTCAACCGTGGTGGCCTGCCGACTGGGGCAGCTATGCGGGCTTGTTTATCCGTATGGCCTGGCACGGCGCGGGTACCTATCGCTCCGTTGACGGACGCGGTGGGGCTGGACGCGGTCAACAGCGCTTTGCGCCGCTGAACTCCTGGCCGGATAACGTAAGCCTGGATAAGGCGCGCCGTCTGCTGTGGCCCATCAAGAAAAAATACGGACAAAAAATTTCCTGGGCTGACCTGTTTATCCTCGCGGGTAACGTGGCGCTGGAAAACTCGGGTTTCCGCACCTTTGGTTTTGGTGCCGGACGTGAAGACGTTTGGGAACCGGATCTGGACGTGAACTGGGGTGATGAGAAAGCCTGGCTGACCCACCGTGACCCGGAAGCGCTGGCGAAGCGTCCGCTGGCTGCCACCGAAATGGGCCTGATCTACGTCAATCCGGAAGGGCCAAACGCCAGCGGCGAGCCGCTGTCAGCGGCGGCAGCGATTCGCGCCACCTTTGGCAACATGGGTATGAACGACGAAGAGACCGTGGCGCTGATTGCAGGCGGCCATACCCTCGGAAAAACCCACGGCGCGGGTGAAGCCACCCACGTGGGTACTGACCCGGAAGCCTCACCGATTGAAGCGCAGGGCCTCGGCTGGGCGAGCACGCTCGGCACGGGCGTGGGCGCTGATGCCATAACCTCCGGTCTGGAAGTCATCTGGTCACAAACTCCGACCCAGTGGAGCAACTACTTCTTCGAGAACCTGTTCAAATTCGAATGGGTACAGACCCGCAGCCCGGCGGGAGCGATTCAGTTTGAAGCCGTGGATGCGCCGGAAATCATGCCTGACCCGTTCGACCCATCCAAAAAACGTAAGCCAACGATGCTGGTTACCGACCTGACACTGCGTTTTGACCCGGAATTCGAAAAGATTTCCCGCCGCTTCCTGAACGACCCGCAGGCCTTTAACGAAGCCTTCGCGCGCGCGTGGTTCAAATTGACCCACCGCGATATGGGACCAAAATCGCGTTACCTCGGCCCGGAAGTACCGAAAGAAGATCTGATCTGGCAGGACCCGCTGCCGGAGGCGGTATTCAAACCTACCAAAGAGGACATTGAAAGCCTGAAGGCGGAAATTGCGGCCTCTGGCCTCTCTGTGAGCGAGCTGGTTTCTGTGGCCTGGGCGTCGGCATCGACCTTCCGCGGTGGCGATAAGCGTGGCGGCGCCAACGGTGCGCGTCTGGCGCTTGCTCCTCAGCGTGACTGGGACGTGAACGCCGCAGCGGTTCGTGCGCTGCCGGCTCTGGAAGCTATCCAGCGCACCACCAACAAAGCCTCTCTGGCCGACATTATCGTGCTGGCGGGCGTGGTAGGCGTTGAGCAGGCCGCAAAAGCGGCAGGCGTTTACGTCAACGTTCCGTTTACGCCGGGCCGCGTGGATGCGCGTCAGGATCAGACGGATATCGAGATGTTTAACCTGCTCGAACCGGTTGCTGACGGCTTCCGCAACTATCGTGCGCAGGTGGATGTGTCCACGACGGAATCCCTGCTTATTGATAAAGCCCAACAGCTGACGCTGACCGCACCGGAGCTGACGGTGCTGATCGGCGGCCTGCGCGTGCTGGGTGCCAACTTTGATGGCAGTAAGAACGGCGTGTTCACCAACCGCGAAGGCGTGCTGAGCAATGATTTCTTCGTGAACCTGCTGGACATGAATACCCAGTGGAAGGCGACCGACGAATCTAATGAGCTGTTTGCCGGAAGCGATCGCGCCAGCGGTGAAGTGAAATATACCGCCACCCGCGCCGATCTGGTCTTCGGTTCAAACGCCGTCCTGCGCGCGCTGGCAGAGGTTTATGCCAGTGATGATGCACACGAGAAGTTTGTCCGCGACTTCGTTGCAGCATGGGCGAGGGTGATGGATCTGGACCGGTTTGACGTGAAGTAACCCTTGTGCCGGGTGGCGGCTACGCCTTACCCGGCTTACGGGCAAAAAAATCCCCGCCGATGCGGGGATTTTTATTCATGCCAGTTACTCCCACTCCTGCAGGAACCGCTGCCCATACTGGTCAGCCACCAGCAGCGCCGCGTAAACCTGATCCGGCGACACGCCGCCAGGCATATTGTGGATGGTTTCTCCTTCCGCACAGGACGCCTCTGCGATCAGCCGCATTTTGGCCGGAATATCTTCTTTAATATTTAGCTGTGCCAGCGTAATCGGCAGCCCAACGCTGTGGCAAAGCGCCGCGACGGTCCCTATTTCTTCTACCGGCGCGTTTTCCAGCACCAGCTGCGTCAGCGTACCAAACGCCACTTTTTCACCGTGATAGAAGTGGTGCGCGTCCGGTACCGCCGTCATACCGTTATGAATAGCGTGTGCCGCCGCCAGTCCGCCGCTTTCAAATCCTACGCCGCTAAGATAGGTGTTGGCTTCGATAATGCGTTCCAGCGCCGGTGTTACTACATGCTGTTCCGCTGCAAGCATGGCCTTTTCACCCTCTTCAATCAGCGTGTTGTAGCACAGCTCGGCCAGCGCGAGAGCAGCCTGCGTACATTTGCCGCCCGCCATGGTGGTCGCACCGCTGCGCGAGCAGGCGCGTGCTTCAAACCAGGTCGCCAGCGCATCGCCAATCCCGGCGGCCAGCAGACGTGCCGGCGCACCTGCTACCACTTTGGTATCCACAATGACCATGTTCGGGTTGTGCGGCAGCATCAGGTAGCGATCGAACTCGCCGCTATCGGTGTAGATAACGGAAAGGGCGCTGCACGGCGCATCGGTGGAGGCAATAGTCGGTGCAATGGCGACGGGCACGTCCATAAAGTGAGCCAGCGCTTTGGCGGTATCCAGCGTTTTACCGCCGCCGATGCCCAGGACTGCCAGGCAGTCGGCGCCGTCGGCCAGTTTTTTCAGGCGATCGATTTCATTTTGTGAACACTCGCCGCCAAATGGCGCTATTTCGGCATAGAGTTCCGCATTTTTAAAACTCTGACGCAGGGTCTCTTCGGCAAAACCCAGCACAAATTTATCGCCGACAACCAGCCAGCGATTGGCCAGGGGTTTCAGATAGTCGCCGAGACGGGTAAGCACATCAGCGCCCTGGATATATTTTCCCGGCGATTGAATGATACGGTCCATAACAGTTCTCCCTTAGAGATTGAGGCTACCAAACGCGTTTTTCCAGTCTTGCTCGAACTTCTCTACGGCTGACTCTACCGCTGGCGTGCCGAGCATTTGTTGCGCTACGTCTAAGGGAAGCGTGATTGCCTCGCATCCTGTCAACAAGCAGTCCAGCGCCTGACGCGGCGTTTTGAAGCTGGCGGCCAGCACTTTGCTTTCCGGCGCGTGCAGTTCCAGCAGGGATTGCAGCTCCTGGACCATGCGAATGCCATCACCGCCCTGAGCGTCAACGCGGTTTACATACGGCGCGACATATTTCGCGCCTGCCAGTGCGGCAAGCAAACCCTGCGCAGCGCTGTAAACGGCAGTCCCCAGCGTGGTTATCCCCTCTTTTTTCAACGCTTTAATCGCGATAAGCCCCTGAGCGGTCACCGGGATTTTCACCACGATGTCCGGGATGGCGTTACTCAAACGTTTGGCTTCCTCCACCATGCCTTCTGCGTCGCGGCTCATGGTTTGAGCAAACAGCGTGCCTTCTGGCCCGATGGCTTTTTGCAGGCGCGGCAGCACGTCCCAAATGGATTCACGGCTGGCGGCAATGATGCTCGGATTGGTGGTGACGCCCGCTATGGGAAAAATGCGCGCCAGGCGTTCAACTTCCGCCACGTTGGCGGTATCCAGGTACAGTTCCATCACTCTTCCTCGTTTTACAGTTCTAATTCGTGTTGTAGCAGGGAAGCAATCGCCTCCCCGGAGCTGGCGTTAACCAGCGCGTTGCGGAAATCTTCATGCATGATGCGGCGTGCCAGGCGGGAAAAAATACGCATATGCTGATCGCCCGCGGCATGTTTGTTCAGCGTCAGCATGATGATGAATTGTGCTTCCTCATCCCCCCACGTGACGGGGGCTTTCAGGCGTGCAACGCTAATGGTGGATTGCTCAATGTGCTCCGATTTGCAGTGCGGAATGGCAAAGCTAAAGCCGAGACCGGTGGAGAAGACGGCTTCGCGCGCCCACAGATCGGCCTCCAGCTTGCGGGGATAGCGGCAACGTCCTGCAAGCAGCAGGTTATCGGTCATTCCTTTCATGACCTCTTCTTTACTGTTCCAGTCATTGTCCAGTGAAATGCAGCGTGGTATGACCAGCGGTGTGTCCTGCTGATTCATGCGGAACTGCGCCAGCAGGTGTTCCACTTCAAGCGAAGTGCGACACGCCATAGCCTGATTCAGCAACTGGCGGCAGGCGCGGCTATCAAGCTGTGCCAGGCGCGCTTTGGTTGCCGGAATGGCGGGCGACCCCATGCTCAGCTCATCCAGACCCAGACCCACCAGCAATGGCAACACCGAACCTTTTGCACCCAGTTCGCCGCACAGGCCAATCCATTTACCCTGGCGATGGACGGCTTGCACCGCGTAATCCAGCGCCCGCAGGAAGGCCGGGTTAAGGCTGTTGTAATGGCGTGTGACTTTGGCGTTGTCGCGGTCAACGGCCAGCAGATACTGCGTCAGGTCATTGCTACCGATGCTAAAGAAATCAATCTCTTCGCAGCACTGATCGATGATAAACATTACAGAAGGCACTTCCAGCATGATGCCGAGCGGGATTTTCTCATCAAACGGAGTATGTTCCGCGCGGAGCTGTTGTTTCGCTTCGGCAAGTTTCTCTTTCACCCACAGGATCTCTTCCATGGAAGAGATCATCGGGATCATTATCTTCAGGCTGCCGTGAGCAGAGGCGCGCAGGATCGCCCGAAGCTGGGTGGAGAAAAGCACTGCATATTCTTCGTAAATACGTACGGCGCGGTAGCCGAGGAACGGGTTATTTTCGGCCGGGATATTCAGATACTCCACCGGTTTATCGCCGCCGATATCCATGGTCCGCACGATGATGCTGCGCCCGTTTGCGCTTTCCAGCGCCTGGCAGAAAATGTTGTAGAGCTCGTTTTCACCGGGCGCGCTGCTGCGGTCCATATAAAGCATTTCGGTGCGAAACAGGCCAACGCCTTCGGCGCCGTTCGCAAATGCTGCCTGCGCTTCCACCGCATGGGCGATGTTAGCGGCAATCTCAACGCGCAGGCCGTCTGCGGTTCTGGCTTCCCGGTCAAGCCAGATGCCCTGCTGCTCGCGTAGTGCCTGTTGTACCCGTGCTTCCTGTCGGTAGTAGCGTGTTACCGCATCGCTGGCATTGACCACGACCGCACCGGCATTGCCATCGATAAATACGGGCTTATTGCGCCACTGCAGCAGGCTTTCGCTGTCGACGCCCACTAGTGTCGGAATATTAAAGGAGCGTGCAAGAATAACGGTGTGCGAGGTTGTTCCACCGCTTTTTAGCAGTAGCCCCTTAAGCAAAGTTTTATCGAGTTCCAGGAACTGGCCGGGCGTGAGGTCGTCGGCAAGGCAGACGCTCGGCTGAGTGAGTTGTCCCGGTGCCGGAAAGCGTTGTTCACCATAAATTTGTTGTAAAAGTTGATAGCAAACATCGCGCACATCCAGCACACGTTCCTGTAAGTAGCTGCTGCTGGAGCGAGAGAACGCATCGCAGAAATGGTTGGCTGTGGCGATTATCGCTTGCGCGCAGCTTAGCCCCTGGCTCACGCCAGCAAGAAGATGCTGATGCAGAGAGGTATCCGTCGCCAGAGATCTGTGCGCGTCGAGAATTGCGCTGGCGGTGCTGTCGCTGTCCAGCGCACGAAGTTCAATGTTTTTCACCAGCAGGGTGAGTCCGTTGTCCAGCGCTGACTGTTCATCTTCTACGCTTTTCGCGTCGGGTAAATCCGTCAGTGCATTGAGATCCAGCGAGGTCAGCAACGTCAGCACGCCCTGGGCACTACCGCTGCACACAGGCAGGGCGCGAAAGAGCGTTGGATTAAGGCGTGCGAGAGATTCTGGCAGCGGATCGCGCTCAGTATTGATGGCTTCTGCGAGCGGCGCATCACAGTGTGGAAATTCTTCCCGGAGCCATTGTTCTAGTTGTTGATGGGCGTTCTGCTCATCTTCACCGTGGATCACCAGACGACAGGCGTCGCCTGCCAGCGTATCGGTACCAATAAGTGCCAGTGCGCTCTTGGCATTCCCTTTACGGTCTGTGCGCAGGTTGTGCCATTCGATTTGTGAGATAAACGTATTGCACAGCGTCTCCACATGACTTGCCGGACGCGCGTGAACACCGTTGGGTAATTCACAGGTAAATTCCACTACGAGAGCCATACACACTCCTGAAATCAATCCTTATTCATTGGGCAACAGCATACGAGTGTGTTGATGACGCGCGCCATGTGATAAATCTGCCAAAAGCTGGACAAATGTAATATCACGTGAAAAGTGAGATTTGACTCACAGGTTGTGGTGTTTTGTCTTATGCGTGCCGTTGATCAGAAATGTGGAGGCGGATCTCATTTTTATTTCGACATTACAAAAATCCAGTAAATGGCCTTTTTGTCTCCTGTTAGCCGTCTTCCTGATTGCCTATTGTTTGCCACAACATCTTTGTGGTTTTAGGCCAGGAGCGACATATGAAAGAGTTGGTGCATATTCTCAAGAACACGCGGCAGCATCTGATGACCGGGGTATCACACATGATCCCGTTCGTGGTCGCAGGCGGTATTTTGCTGGCGGTCTCGGTCATGCTGTACGGCAAGGGTGCGGTCCCGGATGCTGCAACCGATCCCAACCTCAAAAAGCTATTCGATATCGGCGTAGCAGGGTTGACGCTGATGGTGCCTTTCCTGGCCGCCTATATTGGCTATTCCATTGCCGAGCGCGCAGCGCTGGCGCCTTGCGCTATTGCCGCGTGGGTCGGTAACAGCTTCGGTGCGGGTTTCTTCGGCGCCATTATTGCCGGGATCCTCGGCGGGATTGTCGTCTGGTATCTGAAAAAACTGCCGGTCCCGAAAGTGCTGCGATCCGTCATGCCTATCTTCATCATCCCTATCATCGGCACCTTTGTTACCGCAGGCATCATGATGTGGGGTCTGGGTGAACCAGTTGGCGCGTTGACGACGGGCTTAACCCAGTGGCTGCAAGGGATGCAGCAGGGCAGCATCGTAGTGTTGGCCGTCATCACGGGGTTGATGCTGGCCTTCGACATGGGCGGCCCGATTAATAAAGTCGCCTATGCCTTCATGCTGATCTGCGTTGCACAGGGCGTCTACACCGTGGTGGCGATTGCGGCAGTCGGTATCTGTGTGCCACCGCTGGGATTAGGCCTGGCGACGCTGATTAATCGCAAGAATTTTACCGGTGAAGAGCGTGAAGCGGGTAAGGCCGCATTAGTGATGGGCTGCGTGGGGATCACCGAAGGGGCCATTCCGTTCGCCGCTGCCGATCCTCTGCGTGTCATTCCCTCCATCATGCTGGGATCCGCATCTGGCGCAGTGACGGCCGCCGTGATGGGCGCGCAATGCTATGCCGGCTGGGGCGGGCTCATCGTTCTCCCTGTGGTGGAGGGCAAACTCGGCTACATCGCGGCGGTTGCCGTGGGGGCTGTGGTGACGGCCATTAGCGTTAACGTGCTGAAGAGTATTGCCCGCAAGAATGCAAAACAGGTCGTGGAAAAAGAGGACGACCTGGATCTGGATTTCGAAATTAACTGAGTGAGGAAGAGAACATGACCCGAATTATTGCAGTAACAGCATGTCCGTCAGGCGTTGCCCATACCTACATGGCGGCCGAAGCGTTGGAAAGTGCCGCCAAAGCTAAAGGTTGGGAAGTGAAGGTTGAAACGCAGGGGTCAATTGGCCTGGAGAACGAACTAACGGCAGAAGACGTTGCCGCCGCAGATATGGTGATCCTGACCAAAGATATCGGCATTAAGTTCGAAGAGCGCTTTGCCGGGAAAACCATTGTACGCGTCAATATCAGCGACGCGGTAAAACGCGCTGACGCCATCATGAACAAAATTGATGCCCACCTGGCGCAAACCGCCTGACGCTTTCCCGCCCTTAGGGGCGGGCTCGTTTTCCGTTACAGGAGTTCCCTCATGACGAATCGTACCCAGCGTTTGAAAGACGCTCTTTTTGCCAGTCCACGTGAAATCTCGCTTGAGCGTGCTTTGCTCTATACCGCCAGCCATCAGCAGACGGAGGGCGAGCCGGTTATCCTCAGGAGAGCAAAAGCCACGGCGTACATTCTGGACCATGTGAACATCGCGATTCGTGATGAGGAACTGATTGCGGGAAACCGGACCGTTAAACCGCGTGCGGGCATTATGTCTCCTGAGATGGATCCGTACTGGCTGCTTAAGGAGCTGGACCAGTTTTCCACACGCCCGCAGGACCGCTTCGAGATCGGCGAAGCGGATAAGCAGATTTACCGTGACGTGCTGTATCCCTACTGGGAAAAACGGTCGATGAAGGATTTCATCAACAGCCAGATGACGGATGAGGTGAAAGCCGCCGTGGGGACGCAAATTTTCAGCGTCAATCAGACGGACAAAGGGCAGGGGCATATCATTATTGATTATCCGCGCCTGCTGAATAACGGGCTGGGTGCGCTGGTGGCGCAAATGCGAGAATATTGTGCCCGCGATGCCCAGAACATGTTCTATGCCGCCGCGCTGATTCTGCTTGAAGCATCCCAGCGTCATATTCTGCGCTATGCCGCGCTGGCTGAAAGGCTTGCGTCCGGCTGTGATGAAGCTTCACGGCGTGAAGAACTATGTAAGATTGCCGAAATCTCGCGTCATAACGCGCAGCATAAGCCGCAAACGTTCTGGCAGGCGTGTCAGCTGTTCTGGTATATGAACGTCATTTTGCAATACGAATCTAACGCCAGCTCGCTTTCTATCGGGCGCTTCGACCAGTATATGTTGCCGTTTTATCAGGCTTCACTCTCGCAGGGGGACGATCCCGAATTTCTGAAAGAGCTACTGGAATCGCTGTGGGTGAAATGCAATGACGTGGTGCTTTTACGTTCGACCAGTAGCGCACGTTATTTTGCTGGTTTTCCGACGGGTTATACCGCGTTGTTGGGCGGCTTAACGGAGAGCGGTCGGAGCGCAGTGAATGTACTTTCCTTCCTGTGCCTGGATGCTTACCAGAGGGTTCAGCTTCCGCAGCCGAACCTCGGCGTACGGGTTAACGAACTTATCGACCGACCTTTCCTGCTTAAAACGGCGGAGACGATCCGCCTGGGCACCGGTATCCCGCAGATTTTCAATGATGAAGTGGTGGTGCCTGCTTTCCTTAATCGGGGGGTGTCGCTGGAAGACGCGCGCGACTACGCGGTGGTTGGCTGTGTAGAACTGTCGATTCCGGGTAAAACCTACGGTCTGCATGATATCGCGATGTTTAACCTGCTGAAGGTAATGGAAATCGCGATGCAGGAGAACGAAGGTAACGCAGCGCTGAGTTATGAAGGCCTGCTGGACCATATCCGCGCCAAAATTAACCACTATATTGCGCTAATGGTTGAGGGGAGCAATATCTGCGATATCGGCCATCGCGACTGGGCACCGGTGCCGTTACTCTCTTCATTCATAAGCGATTGTCTGGAATCAGGGAAAGATATTACCGAGGGTGGCGCGCGCTATAACTTTTCTGGCGTTCAGGGGATCGGGATAGCCAATCTGAGTGATTCACTGCACGCCCTGAAAGGGCTGGTTTTTGAACAGCATCGCTTAAGTTTTGATGAGCTATTAGCCGTATTGAACGCTAACTTTGCCACGCCAGAGGGCAAAAAAATCCGCGCACGGTTGATTAATCGCTTCGAAAAATACGGCAATGATATCGATGATGTCGACAACATCAGCGCTGAACTGCTGCGCCATTACTGTAAAGAGGTCGAAAAATACCGGAACCCGCGCGGCGGGCACTTCACTCCGGGGTCTTATACCGTGTCGGCACACGTGCCGCTCGGGGCGGTGGTGGGGGCCACGCCCGATGGCCGCTTTGCCGGCGAACAGCTGACAGACGGTGGGCTTTCGCCGATGCTTGGGCAAGATATGCAGGGCCCAACGGCGGTACTTAAATCGGTAAGCAAGCTGGATAACTATCTGCTATCTAACGGTACGCTGCTAAACGTTAAATTTACCCCTGCGACGCTGGAAGGCGATGCCGGGCTGCAAAAGCTGGCTGATTTCCTTCGCGCTTTCACCCAGCTTAAGTTGCAGCATATCCAGTTCAACGTGGTGAACGCGGAGACATTGCGTGAAGCGCAACAGCGTCCACAGGATTTTGCCGGGCTGGTGGTACGCGTTGCTGGCTACAGCGCCTTCTTTGTTGAGTTATCGAAGGAGATCCAGGATGACATTATCCGCCGCACAGCGCATCAGCTGTGACGTGGTTGAAGCGCGCGCCGAGGTGGCGCGTATTTTCAATATTCAGCGCTACTCATTGAATGACGGACGCGGCATCCGTACGGTTGTCTTTTTTAAAGGCTGCCCTCACCGCTGTCCGTGGTGTGCGAATCCAGAGTCGATTTCGCCGAAAATCGAGATGGTGCGCAGAGAGAGTAAATGTCTTAACTGCGCCCCCTGTTTACGGGACGTTGATGAGTGCCCCTCCGGCGCATTTGAGCCTATCGGGCGGGACGTTACGCTGGATGAGCTGGAAAAAGAGGTCATGAAAGACGATGTCTTCTTTCGTTCCTCGGGAGGCGGAGTGACGCTTTCGGGTGGGGAAGTATTGCTGCAGGCACCTTTCGCGACACGGCTACTACAAAGGCTGCGTCGATTCGGCGTGCATACGGCCATCGAAACGGCAGGCGATACCCCTTTGTCCCGATTAATGCCGCTGGCTCGCCAGTGTGATGAAGTGCTGTTTGATTTGAAGATCATGGACGCGGATCTGGCCCAATCGATTGTGGTAATGAATCTTCCCAGAGTGCTGGATAATTTCCGCCAGCTGGTGGCTGACGGGATAAACGTGATTCCCCGCGTGCCGCTTATTCCGGGCTATACGCTCAACGAAACGAACATGACGCGCGTACTGGATTTCCTGCTACCTTCAGGAATACGACAGCTGCATTTATTGCCCTTTCATCAGTATGGGGAGCCAAAATACCGTCTGCTGGGACAGGAGTGGGGCATGCGGCAAGTTATCCCTCCGACAGAAGATGAGGTGTCAGCGATGCGTCAACGGGCAGAGCGAGAAGGTTTCAATGTTACCCTGGGAGGCTGAATATGACAGTGATAACGGGACGTCATCTGGTGGCGGTGACCGCGTGCGTCAGTGGCGTCGCGCATACCTATATGGCTGCCGAACGGCTGGAAAAGCTCTGCCAGCAGGAGAGGTGGAGTGTTAACATCGAGACGCAGGGAGCGCTGGGCATCGAGAGCGAGCTTACGGAAGACGACATTCAGCGTGCCGATGTCGTATTGCTGATTACCGATATAGAACTGGCGGGCAGTGAGCGTTTCGAGAATGCGCGCTACGTGAAGTGCGGTATTAGCGCCTTTTTACGTGATCCACAAAAGGTGATGGGGGCGGTGCGTAAGATATTAGCCGCTCCGCAGCATACTCAGGTCATTCTGGACTAGCGGTCTTCCCGGTGAGCTGGCTGTGATACTGACGACGGTATTCTGACGGCGAACGCTCGGTATTTTTACGAAACAACCGGCAGAAATAGTTGCTGTCAATAAATCCGCAGGCATGCGCCACCTCTTTCACTTTTAAATCATACCCTTTCAGCAACTGGCGAGCGTGTTCCAGCCGGGTATGCGTCAGGTATTCATTGAAACCCACTGCGCCCGTTTTCTGAAACAGATGCGACAGGTAGTTTGGGGAGATATAAAAAGCCTGCGCGACGGATTCCCGGGTAAGCGGGGTGGCGTAGTGTTCGTCAATATAGATCCGAATCGCTTCAAATAAAGCCTGACTGCGGGAGGCGGTTTGGATCTGGCTACCCAGCAGGTCGACGCAGTGGCTAAGCAGGCTGGCGATAATCAGCCGCGCGGTTTGTTGCTCATGGGGCTGCATCTGTATTTCATGAAGCGTCTGTAAGAGTAGCGATCCAATACGCGGACCACGGCGGGCAACGTTCTGCTTTGCCAGGTTACGAACGTCTACGCCATCCCAGTGTATAAGGCTAAACCCAAGCTGCTGTTTGCCAAACAGGATGCTCAGCGTTGTTGCGGGGGCTTGCCATTGTGGATTATTCCAGCCGCCAGCCGGGACGTATAAAACATCCCCCTGCTGTAATACGCAGCCAGCCAGGTCTTTCATAGATCCTTCGATCGCGATCTCCAGACGTGGAAAATCGACCTGCAAGGCAAGTTCGGGGGCGGAGGTCGCGGGGTTTGCAAAATGCACCTCATGCAGCGGCGTTGTGCCGTTGATCAGGTCATTCAGGATGTAGGTAATGTCGTGGTGCATGGTGTTGATACCAGGGCATTGCCGGGTGGCGCTAACGCTTACCCGGCCTACTTATCGTAGGCCCGTGCAAGCGCAGCGCCGCCGGGCGTAAAGCATTAGCCGGTGTTACGCATACCCGCCGCAACGCCCGCAATCGTCACCATCAGCGCCTGTTCAACACGCGGATCCGGCTCTTTCCCTTCTTCTTCCGCCAGACGCGAACGGTGCAGCAGCTCTGCCTGCAGGACGTTCAGCGGGTCGGTGTAAATGTTACGCAGTTGAATAGACTCGGCAATCCACGGCAGGTCCGCCATCAGGTGTGAGTCGTTGGCGATGTCCAGAACCACTTTGATGTCGCCTTCCAGCAGTTCGCGCAGCTCTTTGCCCAGCGCCCACAGCTCAGGTTTCACCAGACGCTGATCGTAGTATTCCGCCAGCCACAGGTCAGCTTTCGAGAAGACCATCTCCAGCATGCCCAGACGGGTAGAGAAGAATGGCCAGTCGCGACACATGGTCTCCAGCTCGCTCTGTTTGCCGTCTTCCACCACTTTTTGCAGCGCGGCACCGGCACCCAGCCAGGCGGGCAGCATCAAACGGTTTTGCGTCCAGGCGAAGATCCACGGGATCGCGCGCAGAGACTCTACGCCACCGGTTGGGCGACGCTTCGCAGGACGTGAGCCCAGCGGCAGTTTACCCAGCTCCTGCTCAGGCGTGGCCGAGCGGAAGTAAGGAACGAAATCTTTGTTTTCACGTACGTAGCCGCGGTACAGATCGCAGGAGATGTCAGACAGTTCGTCCATGATATGGCACCAGGACGCTTTCGGCTCCGGCGGCGGCAGCAGGTTTGCTTCCAGGATAGCGCTGGTATAAAGCGACAGGCTGCTGATGGTCACTTCCGGCAGACCGTATTTGAAGCGGATCATCTCGCCCTGCTCGGTGACGCGCAGGCCGCCTTTCAGGCTTCCCGGCGGCTGTGACAGAAGGGCTGCATGTGCAGGTGCGCCGCCACGGCCAATTGAGCCACCGCGTCCGTGGAACAGGGTCAGCTCGATACCGGCTTTCTCGCAGGTTTTGATCAGGGCGTCCTGCGCCTGATACTGCGCCCAGGATGCCGCCATCACGCCTGCATCTTTCGCGGAATCGGAATAGCCAATCATCACCATCTGTTTGCCCTGGATAAAGCCGCGGTACCAGTCGATATTCAGCAGCTGGGTCATGACGTCGTTGGCGTTATTCAGGTCGTCGAGGGTCTCAAACAGCGGGGCGACCGGCAGGGCGTAGTCGATTCCCGCTTCTTTCAGCAGAAGGTGAACGCCCAGCACGTCGGAAGGGGTCTTCGCCATAGAGATCACATAGGCGGCCACCGATCCTTTCGGCGCGTCCACGATCGCTTTACAGGTGTTGAGCACTTCGCGGGTTTCGTTGCTTGGCTCCCAGTTGCGCGGCAGCAGAGGGCGCTTCGAGTTCAGCTCGCGGATCAGGAAGGCCTGTTTGTCGGCTTCGGACCAGCTTTCATAGTCGCCGATGCCGAGGTAGCGGGTCAGCTCGCCCAGCGCTTCGGTATGGCGGGTACTTTCCTGACGTACGTCGATACGCACCAGCGGCACGCCGAAACACTTCACGCGGCGCAGGGTGTCGAGCAGTTCGCCGTTAGCGATGATGCCCATCCCGCAGGCCTGGAGTGATTTATAACAGGCGTACAGCGGCTCCCAGAGCTGTTCGTTCTGGCTGAGCAGGCCTTCTGGTTTTGGCAGGCGCTGACCTTTCAGACGCGCTTCCAGCCACGCCTGAGTGGCCATCAGCTGACCGCGCAGTTTTTTCATCAGGAAACGGTACGGTTCGCTGGCACCCTCTTCACCTGCCAGCGCGCGTAGTTCCGGCGTCGCTTCAACCATCGACAGCTCGGAGATCAGCACCTGAATGTCTTTCAGGAACAGGTCGGTCGCTTTCCAGCGGCTCAGCAGCAGGACGTGACGGGTAATTTCCGCGGTCACGTTCGGGTTGCCGTCGCGGTCGCCGCCCATCCAGGAGGTGAAGCGGACCGGAACGAAATCGACCGGCAGGCGGTAGCCAAGGTTCTCTTCCAGCTGTTCGTTCAGCTCGCGCAGGTAGTTCGGCACCCCTTCCCACAGGCTGTTTTCCACCACCGCAAAGCCCCATTTAGCTTCGTCCACCGGGCTTGGGCGATGCTTACGAATTTCATCGGTGTGCCAGGACTGGGCAATAAGCTGGCGCAGACGGCGCATCAGCTGGTTGCGTTCGTAGTCGGCAATGTCTTTATTATCCAACTGCTTCAGACAGTTGTTCACTTCCACCATTTTGTGGATCAGGGTGCGACGGGTAATTTCGGTTGGGTGTGCGGTCAGCACCAGCTCCAGCGAAAGCGACTCTACCGCTTTTTTGATGGTGGCCTCGTTGAGGTCTGGCTGGTCTTTCAGTTTACGCAGGGTGCGGGCAATGACTTCCGGGTTGCTTGCCGCTTCGCCATTCGGCGAAATGCTGTGGTATTGCTCAGCGGTATTGGCCAGGTTCAGGAACTGGCTGAATGCGCGCGCAACGGGCAGCAGCTCATCGTTAGAGAGGTTCTGCAAGGTGGTGAGCAGCTCCTGACGACTGGCCTCGTTACCGGCACGGGAAGATTTAGACAGCTTGCGGATGGTTTCAACGCGGTCGAGGATGTTCTCCCCCAACGCGTCTTTGATGGTATCTCCAAGCACTTTGCCGAGCATACTGACATTACTACGCAACGCGGAATATTGTTCGTTCATAAAAACCCAGTCACCCCATCATTTTTGTTTATGCCCAGGCGAAAATCTTCTGGACATTATTTTGTCATCTCCCTTTATAAAGCCACGTAAAACCCCCGTCGTCAATTGCTGCGAAAACGGTTCAGCAAACGAATAAATGCGGGCAATTTACGAAATTTAATTCGCATTGCGTCAGATAAGAGATGCTTATGAAAATGTATGGGGGAAAGGGAGTAAACATTAAAAACGATCGCTTCGGTTGCCATTTTGTTTTTATATCCGGCCTTTTTTACGCAAAAAAAAGCGGACCACGGGGTCCGCAAAAGTTCACGTTGGCTTTAGTTGTTCGAGTTTTGAGAGAAACTCGCTGACGGAGCGGGGACGTCAAGGGTCAAACACGTGCCGCCTCGTCTATGTGGTGTATTATTCAACAGAATGCTTGATAGGGATAATCGTTCATTGCTATGCTATCTATCGCCATGAACTATCGTGGCGACGGAGGATGAATAATGAATATTCGTGATCTTGAATACCTGGTAGCGTTAGCCGAGCATCGTCACTTTCGCCGCGCGGCAGACTCCTGCCACGTCAGCCAGCCCACGCTGAGCGGCCAGATCCGCAAGCTGGAAGACGAGCTGGGCGTGATGCTGCTGGAGCGCACCAGCCGTAAGGTTCTGTTCACACAGGCAGGTCTTCTGCTGGTGGATCAGGCGCGCACGGTGCTGCGCGAGGTCAAAGTGCTCAAGGAAATGGCAAGCCAGCAGGGGGAGGCAATGTCCGGCCCGCTGCATATTGGCCTGATCCCAACCGTTGGCCCGTACCTGTTGCCGCACATCATTCCGATGCTGCACCAGACGTTCCCGAAACTCGAAATGTACCTGCACGAAGCGCAAACCCATCAGCTGCTGGCGCAGCTGGACAGCGGCAAGCTCGACTGCGCTATTCTGGCACTGGTAAAAGAGAGTGAAGCCTTTATTGAAGTACCGCTGTTCGATGAGCCGATGATGCTGGCGATCTATGAAGATCACCCGTGGGCGAACCGCGATCGCGTGCCGATGGCCGATCTGGCCGGTGAAAAGGTGCTGATGCTGGAAGATGGCCACTGCCTGCGCGACCAGGCTATGGGCTTCTGCTTCGAAGCGGGTGCCGATGAAGATACCCATTTCCGGGCAACCAGTCTGGAAACGCTGCGTAATATGGTGGCGGCGGGAAGCGGTATTACGCTTCTGCCCGCGCTGGCGGTGCCGCACGAGCGTAAACGTGATGGCGTGGTCTATCTGCCGTGCATTAAGCCGGAACCGCGTCGTACGATTGGCCTGGTTTATCGTCCGGGTTCACCGCTGCGCAGCCGCTATGAGCAGCTGGCAGAGGCCATCCGTGGTTCGATGGATGGCCATTTCGACAGCGCGTTAAAACAGGCGGTTTAAGCCGTTCAGCGCAGCTACCCGATAGGCTTCCGCCATGGTCGGGTAGTTAAAGGTGGTGTTAACAAAGTATTCAATGGTGTTACCACCGCCTTTCTGCTCCATTATCGCCTGGCCGATATGAATGATTTCCGCCGCGCGTTCACCAAAGCAGTGAATACCGAGGATCTCTTTCGTCTCGCGATGGAAGAGGATCTTCAGCGTTCCCACGCTCATCCCCACGATTTGCGCCCGCGCCAGATGTTTAAACTGCGCACGACCCACCTCGTAAGGCACCTTCATTGACGTCAGCTGCTGCTCGGTTTTCCCGACTGAACTGATTTCCGGGATGGTATAGATGCCCGTCGGAATATCTTCAATCAGGTGCGCCGTTGCTTCACCCTTCACCAGCGCCTGAGCGGCAATTCGACCCTGATCGTAGGCGGCAGAGGCCAGGCTCGGGTAGCCAATCACGTCGCCAACCGCGTAGACGTGCGGCAGGGCGGTCTGATACATGCTGTTGACCTTGAGCTGACCACGGCTGTCGGTCTCAAGCCCGATATTTTCCAGCTGCAGGGGATCGGTGTTGCCGGTACGGCCGTTGGCGTACAGCAGGCAGTCTGCTTTCAGCTTCTTGCCGGACTTCAGGTGCATGATCACCCCGTCGTCACAGCCTTCAATTTTCTCGTACTCTTCGTTGTGACGAATCACCACGCCGCTGTTCCAGAAGTGGTAGGAGAGGGAGTCAGACATCTCCTGATCGAGGAAAGCCAGCAGGCGGTCGCGGGTGTTGATCAGGTCAACTTTGACGTCCATCCCGCGGAAGATCGACGCATATTCGCAACCAATGACCCCTGCGCCATAAATAATGACGTGGCGGGGTTCATGGTGCAGGCTCAGAATCGAATCGCTGTCGTAGACGCGCGGGTGCGAGAAATCGACGTCGGCGGGATGGTACGGGCGTGAACCGCAGGCAATCACAAATTTTTCAGCCGTGATGGTTTCAACCGAACCGTCGTGGCATTCGAGTGCCAGGGTATGTTCATCCACAAAATGCGCGTTGCCCTGCAAAATTTCACAGTGGTTACGCTCATAAAATCCCTGACGCATGCGTGTCTGCTGGTTAATAACGGTATCCGCGTGATTCAGGATGTCAGCAAAAGAGGAACGAAGAAGTCGGGAGTGGTCGCTGTAAAGAGGGTTCTGGTTAAATTCGATAATGCGGCTAACGGCGTGGCGGAGGGCTTTCGAAGGGATGGTGCCCCAGTGGGTGCAACCGCCGCCGACATTATGGTAGCGCTCGATGACCGCTACTGTGGCTCCCTGTTTCACCAGACCCATAGCAGCACCTTCGCCGCCGGGGCCGGAACCAATAACTATTGCGTCGTAATCGTAGGAATGTGGCATGGTAAGGCTTACCTGTTCTTATACATAAAAGCAACAGAATCATAACATCATTGCCAGAGTAACCCAATTATCGTTGTGCTTTTTTCCGGCAGTGGAGCACAAACCGCACGTAAACAATCATTCACAAAGTCAGACAAACAGATTAATTTTATTCTCTGGTATAGTGCCATCAGGCCTTTGGAAGGATTCAACTATCGTGATGGGCGTAAGAGCACAACAAAAAGAGAAAACCCGGCGTTCGCTGGTGGAAGCCGCATTCAGTCAACTGAGTGCTGAGCGGAGTTTTGCCAGTTTGAGCCTGCGCGAAGTCGCACGCGAGGCCGGGATTGCGCCAACGTCCTTCTATCGTCATTTCCGTGATGTGGATGAACTGGGCCTGACCATGGTCGACGAGAGCGGTCTGATGCTGCGTCAGCTGATGCGCCAGGCGCGTCAGCGTATCGCCAAAGGGGGCAGCGTGATCCGTACCTCCGTGTCGACATTTATGGAATTTATCGGCAATAACCCCAACGCATTTCGTCTGCTTCTGCGCGAACGTTCGGGCACGTCGGCGGCGTTTCGTGCCGCCGTCGCGCGTGAAATTCAGCACTTCATCGCGGAACTTGCCGACTATCTTGAACTCGAAAACCATATGCCGCGTGCGTTTACTGAAGCACAGGCTGAGGCGATGGTGACGATAGTGTTCAGCGCGGGTGCCGAAGCGCTGGACGTCAGCATTGAACAACGCAAGCAGCTTGAAGAGCGACTGGTATTGCAGCTCAGGATGATCTCCAAAGGCGCGTACTACTGGTATCGCCGTGAACAAGAGAAACTGGCACATCAAACCGAAGAGTGAAGGTGAGTAATGAAACATTCAGGTCAGGATAAAGGGACGCTGTTGCTGGCATTGATCGCTGGCTTATCCATTAATGGTACGTTCGCCGCTATTTTTAGCTCCATCGTGCCGTTTTCGATTTTCCCGCTTATTGCGCTGGTGCTGACGGTTTACTGCCTGCATCAACGTTACCTGAACCGCACCATGCCGGTGGGGTTACCGGGGCTGGCCGCCGCCTGCTTTATTTTGGGCGTATTGCTGTATAGCACGGTGGTGCGCGCGGAGTATCCGGATATCGGCTCTAACTTCTTCCCTGCGGTACTGTCTGTGGCGCTGGTGTTCTGGATTGGCTCGCGCATGCGTAGCCGCAAGAGCCAGTTACCGGAGTAGAGAATTTTGTAGGGCAGGTAAGCGAAGCTCCACCTGCCAAAAATGCCGGATATTTACTTAGCCGTCAGAAGTACGCCGCACTCCATATGGTGCGTATACGGGAACTGATCGAACAGTGCCAGACGTTCAACCTTGTGCGTCTGGCCTAACGTTTCCAGGTTCTTGCACAGGGTCTCCGGATTACAGGAGATGTACAAAATACGCGGGTACGCCTGCACCATCTTCTCGGTTTCGCTGTCCAGGCCACTGCGCGGCGGGTCGACAAAAATCGTCTCACACTGGTAACTCTTCAGATCGATCCCTTCCAGGCGGTTAAACTGGCGTACGCCGTTCATCGCCTGCGTGAATTCTTCCGCGGCCATACGAATGATCTGCACGTTGTCGATATGGTTAGCGGCAATATTGTACTGCGCGGCGGCTACCGACGGCTTGGCGATTTCCGTTGCGAGGACGCGGTCGAAATTACGCGCCAGCGCCAGCGAGAAGTTGCCGTTACCGCAGTAGAGCTCAAGCAGATCGCCCGTTGACCCTTCTGTCGCCTTCAGCGCCCACTCCAGCATCTGCACGTTCATCGCGGCATTCGGCTGGGTGAAGCTGTTTTCCACCTGACGATAAACCATCTCTTTACCCGCCACAGGCAGGCGCTCGTCTACGTAGTCCTG
This sequence comes from Enterobacter sp., assembly GCF_977039595.1. Classification (NCBI taxonomy): domain Bacteria; kingdom Pseudomonadati; phylum Pseudomonadota; class Gammaproteobacteria; order Enterobacterales; family Enterobacteriaceae; genus Enterobacter; species Enterobacter sp. The sequence goes on along the minus strand of NZ_CDRQYH010000010.1, from coordinate 3,696 downwards.
ATCCAGCATGATTTTGGTTTTTGTCGCCCGGCCAATCAGGTGAACGTTGATGTTCTGCGCCCGTAGCGCATCGCGCAGCGCTTCTGCCTGCTCGCGCCACTCGTCGTTCAGGGCTTTGTGGTACAGCAGGGAAACAATCGCCTGATTGCTTTGCGTGGTCAGGTAGTCAATCTGGAACAGCTTGTTACGCAGCATCGGATTGTTGCGCACGCCGTCCATTATCAGCGTCATCAGCTGGTTGATAAGCTCACTCGCTGCCGGGAAGCTGTCCACGCGGATACGGGACTTCGTCTGCTGATCGAAAATGATGTGGTACAGGTCGTCACCGTCGTGCCAGATGCGGAATTCGGCGCGCATGCGGTAGTGGCTGACTGGAGAGCGGAACACCTCGGGAACGGGCGCGTTGAAAGGCGTCATCATACTTTGCAGGCGGACAACTTTTTCTGCCAGCTGCGCGTCGTACTGTTCTGTCGGGAGGTGTTCTGGGGTCATGATGCGTCCTGAGTGATAAAGAATTACGCGGCGATTGTAGGCATTGTTCAGGGGATGTCCAGATTTAATGGGCAATAGCTGTCTGGACATCCATACGTGTCTAATTGTAGCATTCTGTTTCCGGTCTCCTGAGAGTGAAAAGGGAATCCAGTGTAAATCTGGAGCTGACGCGCAGCGGTAAAGACTGGCGGGATGAGCGTTGTAGACACTGTGAAAATGGGAAGTCTTCATCCTTATATAGCCACCTAGCCCGAAGACCTGCCGGGATCACGTCGCATTTGGTTTCATCATCGCGTGCTATCGATGAGGCCTGCGGCATCCTTCTTATATTGTGGATGCTTTAACAATGATTAAAAAAGTATCGCTGTTGACGGCGTTGTCCGTCACGGCATTTTCGGGCTGGGCGCAGGATAGCGCAGACTCGTTGGTGGTGACGGCAAATCGTTTTGAACAACCGGCAAAAACTGTTCTGGCACCGACGTCCGTGGTGACGCGCGAAGATATTGAACGCTGGCAGGCCAGAAGCGTGGTGGAAATCATGTCACGTCTGCCTGGCGTGGATATCGCGCAAAGCGGTGGAATGGGCTCGAACTCTTCGACTTTTATTCGCGGAACGGAATCTCGCCATGTGCTGGTGCTGATTGACGGTATTCCTTTGAATAACGTCGGGATCAGCAACGTTCCCGATCTGAGCCAAATCCCGACCTCGCTGATTCAGCGTATTGAGTACATCCGTGGTCCGCGTTCGGCCCTGTATGGCTCCGATGCGATTGGCGGCGTGATCAACATCATCACCGGACGTGACAAGCCGGGTGCGGAAATCTCAGCGGGCGTCGGCTCTAAGGGTTATCAGACCTATGACGGCGCTTTCCAGCAGGTGCTGGATAAAACCAAAATCACCATGGCGGGTAACTACACCTATACCCGTGGTTTTGATATTGATGCCAAAGATGCTCCGCGCCAGCCGGACCGCGATGGCTTTATGAGTAAATCGCTGTACGGCTCTGTGGAACAGCAGATTACCGACAGCGTGAGCGGCTTTTTCCGTGGCTTTGGTTATGACAACCGCACCGCGTACGACGGTTACGATCACTACGACGACAACTTTATGGTGGATGGACGACCTGATACTCGCCAGCTCTATAGCCAGAACTGGGATACCGGTCTGCGTTACAACCAGGGGATTTTCCAGTCACAGCTGGTCGCGGGTTACGGTCGCAGTAAAGATCAGAACTATGATCCGAAGAAAGGGCGTTACGCTGATTCCGCCACCATGGATGACGTGAAGCAGTACACCACCCAATGGCTCAATACCGTGGAGGTCGGTCACGGCAACATTGGCGCAGGTCTGGACTGGCTAAAGCAGAAGACGCAGGCCGGAACGGGCTACCTGGATAAAGGTTACGAGCAACGCAATACCGGCGTGTTTGTTTCGGCAATGCAGCAGTTCAGCAGCGTGACGCTGGAAGCGGCGGCGCGTAATGATGACAACTCCAACTTTGGTAACCATGGCACATGGCAAACCAGCGCGGCGTGGGAGTTTGTGGATGGCTATCGCGTGATTGCCTCCTACGGTACCGCATTTAAAGCACCAACCATGAGCCAGATCCACAGCGCTTCTTACGGTAATCCGGACCTCAAACCGGAGGAGAGTAAACAGTGGGAAGGGGGCTTTGAAGGTCTGACGGGACCGGTCAACTGGCGTATCACCGGCTATCGCAATGACATTGATAATCTTATTAACAGCGATCCGCATACGTATCGTTACTACAACGTCGACGAAGCACGTATTAAAGGTGTGGAAGCGACGGCACAGTTCGATACTGGCCCGGTCAGACATCAGATTTCCTATGATTATGTCGACCCGCGTAATGCCAAAACCAACGAAGTACTGGCCCGCCGTTCTAAGCAGCAGGTTAAGTACCAGCTTGACTGGCAGGTATGGGATCTCGACTGGAACCTTGCCTACCGTTATCTGGGCACCCGCTATGATGTCGCGATTGATCCTGACACCTATTCGTCAGAACGCGTGAAAATGGGCGGTGTAAGCCTGTGGGATGTCGCAGTTTCGTATCCTGTCACCTCACACCTTACAGTTCGTGGTAAAATAGCCAACCTGTTCGATAAAGATTACGAGACAGTTTATGGCTACCAAACTGCAGGACGGGAATACACCTTGTCTGGCAGCTACACCTTCTAATCCGCGTCCCACCGTGCTGGTGTTTGATTCCGGCGTCGGTGGGCTTTCGGTCTATGATGAGATTCGGCATCTCCTGCCGGATCTCCATTACATCTACGCCTTCGATAACGTCGCTTTCCCGTATGGGGAAAAGAGCGAAGATTTTATTGTTGAGCGTGTAGTTGAAATCGTCACTGCGGTACAAAAACGCTATCCCCTTGCGCTGGCCGTCATCGCCTGTAATACGGCGAGCACCGTTTCTCTTCCCGCCCTGCGTGAAAAATTCCAGTTCCCGGTTGTGGGCGTCGTCCCTGCAATAAAGCCTGCCGCGCGTCTGACGGCGAACGGCATAGTGGGTTTGCTGGCAACGCGAGGCACGGTAAAGCGTCCTTATACCCGCGAGCTGATCGACCGTTTTGCTAACGAATGTCAGATTGCGATGCTGGGCTCGGCCGAGCTGGTGGAGATGGCCGAAGCGAAGCTGCATGGAAAGGCGGTATCACTCGACGAGCTGCGTCGTATTCTTCGTCCGTGGCTGCGGATGCCCGAACCTCCGGATACCGTTGTGCTGGGCTGTACCCACTTCCCGCTATTACAGGAAGAGTTATTGGAGGTGTTACCGAAGGGGACGCGCCTGGTGGATTCGGGTGCGGCTATCGCTCGTCGTACTGCCTGGCTGCTGGAACACGAAGCGCCGGATGCGAAATCTACCGATGCGAATATCGCGTTTTGTATGGCTATCACGAAAGAGACTGAGCAACTTTTACCCGTTTTACGCCGTTATGGCTTTGAAACGCTCGAAAAACTGGCGCTATAGCACGGTTTTGAGCAAAAAAGAGACGGTTGAAAGTTTTTTTTAAAAGAGGGGTTGTCAACGTCTGAGAACTCCCTATAATGCGCCTCCACTGACACGGAACAACGGCTTACAGGCCGCCGGGTTAGCGGGGTTCAGAGATGAACGCCAGCAGAGAAAAGCGAAAATAATCACTTGACTCTGAATGAGGAAAACGTAATATACGTGACCT